>JANMHO010000093.1:0-2934 GCA_031375195.1 Rhodobiaceae bacterium | reverse complement strand
TGGCCGCCAGTTCAATATAATCCGCATGGGTGTCAGTGGGCGTCGCAATCAAAACCGCATCGACATTTTTCGATTTGATAATGTCCTCAACGCTGGCGACCTCAGCCCCCACTGACTTGGCCAGCTCCGCCGCAGCCTTCGGCATCGCATCGGCAATAAAAACGACTTTCGCCTTGCTCGATTTCGCAATTGTGGCGGCATGAACCTTGCCAATTCTGCCAGCCCCAAGGATCCCAAATCTGATCATTTACCTCTCCCAAATAGCACCAAAAGTGACGGTTTTTTCATCCAAATACGCACCAAAAAGCGACCAAAAAGCATGACTTGCGAGCACAAAAAAATTTGCGCTTCTCGCTCGCGCATGGTTTTTTCTTGAAAAATAATGGAATAAATATTCTAACTTGACATCATTTTGGAATTGTTGTTTCAATAAGTCAAGCACGCAATGGATTCAGGAGACAAAAAATGGCGTCTAAAAGCGGCAAAGCAGCCGAACTTGACGTCATCACCGTGGGGCGCTGCTCCGTCGATCTCTACGGCCAGCAAATCGGCTCCAGGCTCGAAGACGTAACCTCCTTTGCCAAATCCGTGGGCGGCTGCCCCTCCAACATCGCGATTGGAACGGCAAGGCTCGGCCTGAAATCCGCCGTCATCACCCGCGTCGGCGATGAGCAGATGGGACGCTACGTGCGCGAGCAGATGACCCGTGAAGGCGTTGCGACCGACGGCATCGTAACTGATCCGCAACGCCTGACCTCCCTTGTCCTTCTTTCAGTTGAAAATGACAAAACCTTCCCGCTGATCTTCTACCGCGACAATTGCGCCGACAGCGCGCTCTGCGAAGCCGACATCGACGAAAAATTCGTGGCTTCTTCCGCCGCGCTGCTGGTGACCGGCACCCATTTTGCAAGACCCCTGAATGATGCAGCCCAGCGCAAAGCCATGAAAATTGCCAAGGCTAATGGTCGCAGGATTTGTCTCGATATCGACTACCGCCCCAATCTCTGGGGCCTTGCCGGCCATGGCTCTGGCGAAGAACGCTACATCAAGTCCGACAAGGTTTCCGAGCATATCAAGACCGTTCTCCCTGACTGTGACCTGATCGTGGGCACCGAAGAAGAGGTCCACATTGCCGCAGGCAGTGAGGACACTTTGGAAGCGCTTAAAACGATCAGGTCCCTTTCTTCGGCGACCATCGTCTTGAAGCGCGGCCCCATGGGCTGCGTGGTCTATCCCGCTGCCATTCCCAACCGCTTGGAAGACGGCATTGTGGGCCAGGGCTTCCCCATTGAAGTTTATAACGTGCTGGGTGCGGGCGATGCCTTCTTCTCCGGCTTCCTGCGCGGCTGGCTGAAGAATGAGCCGCTCGAAACCTGTGCCACCTATGCCAATGCCTGTGGCGCCTTCGCCGTGTCGCGGCTTCTCTGCTCGCCGGAAATTCCAACCTGGCATGAGCTGCAGTATTTCCTGCAACACGGCAGCGCCCACAGGGCGCTGCGCAAGGATGAAGCCATCAATCATGTCCACTGGGCCACCACGCGGCGCGCCCAGCCGCAAAAACTTCTGGCTCTCGCCATTGATCATCGCATGCAGCTTGAAGCCATCGCCGACAAAGCGGGCGCACCCCGCGCGCGCATTTCAGATTTCAAGCGGCTCGCCGTGGCGGCAATTGCCAAGGTCGCCAATGGCCAGCCCGGTTTTGGAACCCTGCTTGATGACACCTATGGCAGGGATGCCATGTTTGACGCGGCCAAGCTTGGCCTCTGGGTGGCCCGCCCTCTGGAACAGCCGGGCTCGCGCCCGCTGCGTTTTGAGTTCACCCAGGATGTGGGAGCCAGGCTGGTTGAATGGCCGGTGACCCACACCATCAAGTGCCTGGCCTTCTATCACCCCGATGATCCAGCCGAACTCAAGACTGAACAATCACAGAAGCTGCTGACCCTTTATGAGGCCGCCCGCAAGGTGGGCCGCGAACTCTTGGTCGAAATCATTGCGGGCAAACACGGCGCCCTGGCCGATGACACGGTTTCGCGCGCCATGACGGAACTCTATGCACTCGGCATAAAACCTGATTGGTGGAAGCTTGAACCACAGGCCACCCACGCCGCATGGGCCAACATTGAGAAAGCCATCGCGGCAAACGACACCTATTGCCGTGGCATAGTGCTCCTCGGCCTTGATGCCCCCGAAGAAGAACTGGCCAAAGCTTTTGAACTGACCGCCGGACACAGCGCGGTCAAAGGCTTTGCCGTTGGCCGCACCATATTCAGTGCCGTGGCGCAGGATTGGCTCGCCAACAAGATTGACGGCCCAACTGCCACATTGCAGATGGCTGGGCGATTTGCCAAACTGGTCGATGTCTGGAACCGATCACATGCGTGAATATCGCCCTCTCCCGTCCTGCGCAGCGCTAGCGAAGCGGGACGGGAGAAGGCCAATTTTGCAAGGAACCTTCCCATGGGCAAAACACTTCGCCTGACCACGGCACAAGCGCTGGCCAAATTCCTGACCCGGCAGATGACCCTCATAGACGGCAAGAAAACGCCAATATTTGCTGGTGTCTGGGCCATTTTTGGCCACGGCAATGTCGTGGGGATTGGCGAGGCTCTTTATGGCGCCAGAAAGGAACTGCCGACTTATCGCGCCCACAATGAGCAGGCCATGGCCCATGCGGCAATCGCTTTTGCCAAGGCCTCGCGCCGCCGCCGCATGATGGCGGTCACCACGTCGATTGGTCCGGGTGCCTTGAACATGGTGACGGCCGCGGCCGTGGCCCACGTCAATCGGGTTCCATTGCTCTTGCTTCCTGGCGATGTCTTCGCCAATCGCCTGCCAGATCCGGTGCTGCAGCAAATCGAGGATTTCGGAGACGGCACCATTTCAGTGAATGACTGCTTCAAGCCCGTGTCCCGCTATTTCGACCGCATCGCCCGG
>JANMHO010000077.1:0-3396 GCA_031375195.1 Rhodobiaceae bacterium | reverse complement strand
ACCTTGGGGACGCCCGCCATGACAAACACATTGCCCATGCGAAACCCCGGCGCCTTCGAGACGGCGTTCTCAATAAGCGTAGCTCCCTGCGGAACCCGCGCCATGCGCAGGCGCGCCTCATTTGGCTCACGCCCGATTTCCCTGAAAAAGGCCATCAGAATTTCCACGGCGCGCGGATCGTGGGTCACAGGAACACCAAACGCCTTGCCGATCGCATCCGCCGTAATGTCATCATGGGTGGGGCCGATGCCGCCTGTTGTAAACACATAAGTGAAGCGCGTCCGCAAGGCGTTGACCGCCGCAACGATGTCTTCTTCCACGTCGGCCACACAACGGGCCTCCCGCAGATCAATGCCAAGCAGGGTCAGGTAGTCCGCAATGAAACCAAGATTCTTGTCCTTGGTCCGGCCAGACAAGATTTCATCGCCTATCAGCAATACCGCAGCGGTGGGAACAACTGTCATCGACGACCTCAATACAATCCTAGACATGTGCCACCGCTTCGGTCCACTGTCAAAACATGCGATTCAAAACCCCTCTCATGCGCGGAAAGCTGATCAAGCGCTACAAGCGTTTTCTGGCGGATGTTTTGCTGGACACCGGCGAAGCCGTAACCGCCGCCTGCCCCAACACCGGTTCCATGCTGGGGCTGACGGAGGCTGGAAACAATGTCTGGCTGTCGCTCTCAGAAAACCCGACGCGCAAGTACCCGCATACCTGGGAACTCGTTGAAATCAGGGGGCAGGGCCTGGTTGGCGTTAACACTGGCCAGCCCAATCACATCGTTTCCGAAGCAGTTGCACGGCAAAAAATCGCGACGCTCAATGGCTACGCCACGCTCCGAACCGAAGTGAGATATGGCCAGAACAGCCGGATTGATATTCTGCTGGAAGACCCGAGCCGCCCACCCTGCTATGTGGAAATAAAAAATGTTCACTTCTTCCGAAAACCAGGCCTCGCCGAATTCCCTGATTGCGTCACCGAGCGTGGCGCCAAACATCTGGTTGAGATGTCAAACATGGTGGCACGAGGCGCCCGCGCCGTGATGGTCTATCTCATCCAATGCCAGGCGCCACAGCGTTTCGCTCTCGCTGATGACAAGGACAGGAATTACTTCGAGGCGTTCAGGAAGGCGAAAGCGGCTGGAGTTGAAGCGCTGGCCCTGACGTGCCATATAAGCCTTGATGAAATTGTTGTTGATAGGGCAATTCCCGTTGTGGAAACTTAGATGACGAACGCTGAAGTTCAGGAAACCAAGCCGGGTCGCTCACCGAGAATCAAACTGCACGGGCCCGAGGACTTTGAAGGCATGCGCAAGGCCGGCCAACTGACGGCTGAAGCGCTTGATCTCATCACACCGCTCGTCAGCGCTGGCGCCACAACGGAGGCCCTTAACCAGTTCATTGTTGAATTCGCGCGGGACAACAACGCCATTCCGGCAACTGTGAATTATCGTGGCTACACCAAAGCCATTTGCACATCGATCAATCATGTCGTCTGCCACGGCATTCCAAATGACACTCCGTTGCGCGAGGGCGATATTGTCAACATTGACGTCACCCTGATTGCCGACGGCTGGTACGGTGATTCAAGCCGCATGTATCCGGTTGGCGAAATCAGCCGCAAGGCGGAACTCCTCATTGAAGTCACCTATGAGTGCCTGATGCGCGGCATCGCCATGGTGAAGCCAGGCGCGCATTTGGGCGACATAGGTTACGCCATCCAGACATTTGCGGAAGCCCAACGGTGCTCAGTTGTCCGTGACTTCTGCGGCCATGGCCTGGGCCGCGTCTTTCATGATCAGCCCAATGTTCTGCACTATGGCCGAATGGGCGAAGGTGTTGAACTCAAAGAGGGCATGTTTTTCACCATTGAACCCATGATCAACGCGGGCAAACCGCACGTCAAAGTGCTGAGCGATGGCTGGACGGCGGTCACGCGCGACCGCTCACTTTCAGCCCAATTCGAGCACACCATCGGCATCACAGCGACAGGCTGCGAAATTTTCACGCTCTCGCCCCGTGGCCTCCATTTCCCGCCCTACAAGCCATAGAAAATGGCCAAGGGTTTCGGCGAAGCTCCGATCAAGCCGCATTACCTTGGCCACCGGGAGCGATTGAGAGAGCGCTTCCGTGAGGGCGGGCCTGATGCCCTGCCCGATTATGAATTGCTCGAAATGGTATTGTTTCGCGCCATCAAGCGCGGCGATACCAAGCCCGTCGCCAAGGCCCTGCTGGCGAAATTCGGAAGCTTCGCCGAAGTGATCAGCGCAACACCAGAACGGCTGATGGAAGTAGCGGGTGTGGGCAAAGCTCTCACCACGGAGATCAAACTCATTCGCGCCGCAGCACTTCGCCTGATGAAAGGTGAAGTCATCAATCGCCCCTTGCTCAGTTCATGGACTTTGATCCTCGAGTATTGCCGCGCCGCCATGGCATTCCAGGAAAAGGAGCAATTTCGCATTCTCTTTCTTGACAGAAAAAACCAGTTGGTGGCCGACGAGGTGCAGCAGGAAGGCACCGTGGATCACACGCCTGTCTATACCCGTGAAGTGGTAAAGCGTGCCCTTGAGCTTTCAGCCTCAGCCATCGTCCTGGTCCACAACCACCCGTCTGGTGATCCGGCCCCGTCAATCGCCGATATCGACATGACGCGGAAGATCATCGACGCCGCCGCCAAGCTGGGCATAGAGGTCCACGATCATGTGATAATCGGTCGTACCGGCCATACGAGCTTCAGGGGTTCAAAACTGATCTGATCTCGGCAAGCGCCTGCGGCGTATCAACATCCACCAACACGCCACCGGTCTTAACGTCAACCTCCACCACTTCATCAGACAAGGCGTCCATCAAAAGCCTGCCACCCTGATCGCCCTCGATTGCCTGCAATCCCGGGAAATGTTGCCGCCCCCACAGCACCGGGTTGCCGCGTTTGCCATCATGCACCGGCACACAGATGGTGCGATGCTCGCCCACATTGAATGATGAAATGAGCCGGTTGATTGTTTGTGAATCAATCAGCGGCATATCACCCAGGCAAATCAGGACGGCATCCACATCAGGGGGGAGCGCCGCAAGTCCGCATTTCAGGGAGGTCGAAAGTCCATTGGCAAAGTTTTCATTGTGAACAAAGTTGACAGCGAGAGGCCGCAGCGCGGCTTTCACATGCTCCGCCTCATTGCCTGTCACCACAACAACATGCTGCGCATCGGATTGCTTGATATTTTCCACACCATGCCGCAACAGGGGCTTGCCATCGAAATCGGCCAGCAGTTTATTGCTGCCCATGCGCGATGACTTGCCGGCAGCCAGAATAATGGCAGCAACTTTCGGCGCGCGCTGCGGCAAAACCTGCCCTTCGCGCGGCGCTGGCCGGCTCGATATTTCAGCCAAAAGC
>JANMHO010000067.1:0-1951 GCA_031375195.1 Rhodobiaceae bacterium | reverse complement strand
GGCGGCGAAGGCCTCGGTTGGCGTGAAGACACCGGGCAGGGGCAATAGGCCAAGTTCAATGGCCCGGCTGATAACCGCCTCGTTGCAGTCCGGGGAAACACTGATTTGACCATTATGGGCTTTCAACTGATTGACGTCCTGTATGCTGAGGACAGTGCCGGCGCCGACAATGAGCTTGCCCTGGAAGTGCGCGCTCATTTTTGCGATGGATGTGAAGGGGTCCGGCGAGTTCAATGGAATTTCGGCAATGCGTATGCCAGCGTCAAACAGGACCTGGCCCATGGCGATCACCTCATCGCTTTTGATGCCGCGCAAAATGGCGATGAGGCCGCATTCAGAAACGGCTTCGGCAAATTTCATGGGATCAGTCCTGCCGTCCTGGCGATGAGCTGTAGACCTTTAACCGCAATTTCCGGCGGGCTCAATTGCACATTCAGCCCTGCCATCCGCATAGCTGCCATGTAGCGCTCGGCCAAGGCGGGTGTGGCCAGAATCCGGTAGATGGCTGATCTCGAGTGATGGGTGGTGGCATGGGCAATTTCAGTGCCGATAATCTGGCCCGAAAGATAGGAGCTCAAATGGCTTTCCGGCATCTCGTTGAAAAGCGCCAGAGTGCGGGCTGAAAATATGCGATGCAGAAATCCGCCGGGATCTTTGAGGGCCGCCCTGACGCCGCGCTCAAAGGCTGCCTCTTCTACCTCGTCGCCTGCCATAAGGCGGCCCAGAATGGAATGTGCTTTCAGCACAGCAAAGACTTCTCCTGTCATGTAGGTGGCAAAGCCCATGATGCTGCCGTCAACGGCATCAATCCATTTGCTGTGGGTTCCGGGCGTTACGAAGTGTTCTTCGCCGCCTTGGCTCGCGCCGAACACCTGGGTCTCCTCGCCGCGGATGACATCGGGAATGCCGTCAGTGCTTCGGGTGCTTATGCCTGGTACGAAGAATATCTTGCGGCCTTGGTTTGATGTGTGGGCGTGGACGGCGGTGGCGATGGACTTGAGATTTGCCGGGCAAGCCACATAGGGCAATTCCTTCCAGCCTTGCCTGCTGGTGATCATGCCTGAGGCCATGATGGGCAATGCCTTGTCCCATGGGCCAATGCGGCTTTCCAGCGCCTCGTCAAAGGCATTGCCCTTGACTTCCAGAATGCCCTGCGGCGCGGAAATGGTTGCCAGAATTGCGCCATCCTTTCCCACATGGTAGGCGCGGAATGATGTTGTTCCCCAATCGAGCGCGATGAAACTCAAAGCGGCTTCACTCCGCCGGGCTTGTAGTCCTGTTTGAGAGTTTTCAAGCGGTTGCGGAGCGGCGCGCCGAAGCCTGGAGCCGATATTTCAAATTCATCGCCATCCTCGGTTACAATTCCATCGGCGATGCTGAGGGTTCCGGTGCCGAAGAAATGAATATGCACGTCGCCGGGCCTCCGGAAGCCTTCATATTTGAAATGGTGGTATTCAAGATTGGCTATCGTGTGAGACATATTGGCTTCGCCGGTGAGAAAGGGTTTTTCCCATATCACCTTGCCGCCACGCTTGATGCGGCTCGTGCCTTCGATGTGGCTGGGGGGAATCCCTGCAATCATTTCAGGGCCAATGGCGCAGTGCCTGAGTTTTGAGTGGGCGAGGTAGAGATAGTTCTGGCGCTCGGTGATGTGATCTGAATATTCATTGCCGAGCGCGAAGCCCAGGCGCACGGGCCTACCCTTGGCGTCGATCATGTAGAGGCCGGTGAGTTCCGGTTCCTCGCTGCCGTCCAGGGCGAAGGAAGGTTTGGGCAGCGCGGCGCCCGGCGGCACAAGCCATGAACCGTCGCCTTTGTAGAACCATTCGGGTTGCACACCCGTTTCGCCCTTTGCGGGCCTGCCGCCTTCCAGTCCCATCTTGAACATTTTGAGCGAGTCGGTCAGTTCGGCGGCCTTGCCCTCCAACTTGACGTGCATGGCGTCGCGAGC
>JANMHO010000298.1:0-2695 GCA_031375195.1 Rhodobiaceae bacterium | reverse complement strand
GACGCTCGGCCAAAAAGCCATACTGCTGGTCGATGCCAACAGCGGTTACACTCCAAAGAAGGCCATTGAAGTTGGCCGCATGCTTGAGCAGCATGGCGTAGCCCATTTCGAAGAACCATGTCCCTATTGGGAATATGGCTGGACCAAGGAAGTCACCGATACGCTGTCGCTCGATGTGACTGGAGGCGAACAGGATTGCGATTTGGCCCTGTGGAAATTCGCCATGGACATGCGCGCCGTTGATGTGGCCCAGCCCGACATCTGCTATCTCGGTGGCATTTGCCGCACGTTGAAAGTTGTGGAGATGGCAAGGCAAGCCGGCCTGCCAGTGACGCCCCATGCGGCCAATCTTTCCATGGTGACGATTTTTACGCTGCACCTATTGGGCGCTATTCCCAACGCTGGCGCCTATCTGGAATTTTCGATTGAGGGCGACGACTACTATCCGTGGCAGCGGGGATTATTCCGCCAGCACATCGTAGCCAAAGACGGCCACGTCCAAATCCCCGAAGGCCCAGGCTGGGGAATAGATATCAACCCGAAGTGGCTTGAGGCCGCGAAATACCAGAAGTCTGAACTTTAGGCCTAGCTCCAATCCCCACGCTCATCGTCATGCGCCATCCCGGCGGGCATGCGGTGCATGAAGGCGTCGGAATGCACCGTGATTTGCCCGCCGTTCAAATGCACCACCGAATACATCGGCGGTTCGTTGCTATAAACCGTGGGCACCGATCCGCCCACCAGTGGCAATTGGTGATTGAGGCCGGGCAGCGCTGAAAACGAAATGCCGCGCCACTGGCCGGAAATTGGGCGATGCGCGTGGCCGAAAAACATGTGGCGGACATTGTGGCCGCTCAACAATTCTCCAAAGCCTTCGCCATCCTCCAACTTGATCAAATCCATGAGCTCATGATGAATGTCGAAAGGCGGGTGGTGCATGAAGATATGTATGGGGTCGCCATTGGCTTCTGCCAATCGTGCATTCAACCATTCGCGCCGGGGCGCATCATAAAGGCCAGCAGAGGAGGGGCCACCCTTCAGCGTATCCAGAAACAGGAAATGGCTGTTGTTTTTCCTCAAGGTTCCTTGCGGGGAACCGCCAAACACCTTCAAATAGTTGGTACGGTCATCATGGTTGCCAAGCATGAGATGGGTGGGAATGGAAAAACTGGCCAATCGTTCTTTCAGGGCCTCATAGGCTGCAATTTCTCCGCGCTCGGCCAGATCGCCTGTTATGGCGCAGAACGCAGCATCCCCATGATGGCGCTCGATATCCTTGAGACAAAGATCAAAGCGCTCAAACGGATCAAGTCCCCAGAGTTTTTGCGAAGGCGGCACAAGATGGAGATCGGTGACATGCACAAATTTCATTGCGAGGTCTTTGCCTCGTTTCTCAAGCGCGAACCACGCAGCAGTCCCGCCGCTTCAACGATGGGATAGCCCGCCGATACAATATGTGAATTTATGCGATGCAGATCCCTGATCATGTCGACATAAAGCGCGCTGCGCCGGAGCGCCCCGCGCTTGGCCTGCTTGTCACTTCTGAAGTGTTCGTCCAAAACCGCATTCTCAAGCTTGCGAAAGGCATCCTTCTGCGCAATCAGTCTTTTGGCGCCCTCAACATCGCCAGAGCTTAAAACCCCTGTGGCAAGCCTGATGTTGTCATGAATGATCAGGCAGAGGTTGTCCAGAGCCGCCTGTTCTTCAACATTGAATTCGATGCTCTCCTTGGCTCTGGCCTTTATTCTGTCAGACAGGTTGAGATGAATGATGTCGCCCGCATGTTCCAGGTTGCTGACGTAAAGCGTTATTTCCAAGGCGCGCCGGGCTTCAGTCGAACTAAGCTGCGTCTGGGTGAGTTCAACAAGATAGGATTGGATCGCAGTCTGGAAAGTATTGAGCCGTTCATCAAGCGCCTTGAGCAGCTTGAGCGTTTCGGTGCTTTTGTTGTGGAGCGCCGAAAGGGCCGTATCAAACATGCGGTTGAGCACTTCACTCATGCGCACGGTCTCGAGAAGCGCGTTGGAAAGGGCAATTGACGGCTGCTCCAGCGATTTGATGTCAAGGTAGCGGGGCGCTGCGAGTTGATCTGCCTCAAGCTTTTCATCAGGCACCAGTTTTGCCGAAAGCTTTCCAACCCAACTGGTGAGCGGCAGGAACAGCAAGCCAGCAGCAATGTTGAAAGTTGCGTGAAAGGCCAGCGCCACGCCCACCGCATCCATGGGAACAAGCAGGGCGAGATTTGAAATGCGCTGGACTAAGGCCAGCCCAATAAGCGCAGCCACCCCCCGGCACAGAAGGTTGGCCACAGGCAAGCGACGCCCTGCCGGCGGCAAGGCAAGAGTGGCGGTGATCGCAGGCAGCCCACCGCCGAAATTCAATCCCAAAATAAACCCGAATGCGCCGGCAAGCTCAAGGCTGCCATTGGCGACAAACAAGGCAACGAGCAGGATCACGGCGAGTGTTGAATGAAACCCCCAAGCCATGACAGCGCCAGTGAAAAAGGCAAGCAATGGTTCACGGCCAATTGCGGCCAGCACGTCGTGAAAGAGGCTGGTTTCCCGCAGCGGCGCTGTCGCCACTGAAATGAGCTTGAGGGCCATCAGCATCAGGCCGATGCCAATCATCATGCGCCCAATGCTGTGCGGCTTGTACTCGCGCGAAACGCTGAACGTCACATAGCCCAAAAATATCA
>JANMHO010000026.1:0-3518 GCA_031375195.1 Rhodobiaceae bacterium | reverse complement strand
GTTTGGCGGACGCGAGTACGGCATCGGCAGTTGCTTGCCGGAAAACACCTGCGGCGACGGCCGCTTCGCATGTAGTGCGCACATTCACCATGGGCTCGCTGAGTGGCACGTAATTGGTCTCCTGCGGTCCGTGAATGAGCGCAACTTCGTCATCGTCTTCCAGGACGCCATCGCGGTACCACTGGTATATGCGCCCCACTCCGGTCATCCCGAACGCGTCGAGTTCTGCCGCCCGCAGCGCTCCCATGCTAGCACTTCCGAACACTGGGATACCTTGTGACAACGCCCACAATATCTCCTTGTGCCAAACTGAAGGCACGCCGTCGAAATAACCGTCAATCAATCCGATTGCCCTGGGCTGTGAAAGACACGCACGGAATATGTCGCCTTGCATGGCCGGCTGACGGATGACGAGATCGCGAGAGGCTGGAATATCGAGCCCATGAACTGAAGGTCCGGCAAAAATGATAACGGTCATGATTTGTGTCTTGACGCTGCGGCGGCCCGCGGTCCGGGTGCGAAACTGTCATCGTCGTGCGGTGCTTCGAGGCCCGGGATGACAACGCGGACAACTGAGATATCTGCAATGTCTCGGGAAAGATCGACGCACCCGATCTCGCGCAGGCCGATCGCTGCAAGGCGTTCGACCAGCCAGTCGAGGTCTTCGCGCAGCGTTTCATTCATGCGGGTTGGAACCAGTTTGAACGACCGCAGCGCAGTCTCGCGCCTTAAGAGCGCCTTTGCAGCGCCCAGCATTTGCACCCGTCCAGCAGTCGTGAATTCTTCAAATCTCAAGTCATCGCGCGATCCCGTGATATAATTCATGCGTGTCTGCGCGGCCTCGGTCAGCGCCCTTGCCAGTGCGGTTGCTCGATCAGGATGGGTGCCTGAACCCAGGCCAATGTGGCTGTTGAGGTTGGCCTGGTCGCCGATCAAACAAAGAAATGTGGCAATCCCGACGTCCGAAGTCACGTCCCAAACGGCCACATGCAGGCCAGCCAGTTCAATGGCGGCGATGATTTTGGTGCAAATGCTGCAGTCGATTGACGCCAAATTGATTCCAGTCGCATGCTGTGTTTCAAGCGGGCAATGATGCCAAACAGTAATAGCGTCGCGCTCGATTATCTCGCAAATCGCATGGCAGATCGCTTCGAGCGGGTGATTTCCGGAAGCGAGGCCATTGGTGCTTGCCGAAAAGCAACCGTGGCCAGGAAATGTTGGGTGAGTGTAATCAGCATGCACCATTTCGTGGGGAATGAGAAGTGGCTCACCGGAATTGATATCAAAGCCTTGGATCCAGTGAATCCGCAGTGTATCGGAAAAGCGGCTGCCCGCTATCCGCGGTAATCGCTCAATGTCAATAGCTGTGCCGAACCGGTCAATGTCGCCGCACGAGGTGAAGATCATGGGTTGGATAATATTTTCTGCGTGCCACAACTCGATTGCCTCCATTACTGCGGATGCCTTGGCTGCCTCGAGGCACAGGCCTTTTCCCTGCGACACTGCGACTGAACGGCTATTTGGTCTGGTAGCGAGGACAACCGGAAGCCCGATGCGGTCGAGACCAGTGACGTTTGCTATCCGGGTGATGCCAAAATGCTGTCTCACCGGCAGCACGCATTCTAGCGTCTCCCGCAGAGAACGCGTGCGGTGCGATCCCACCAATAATTGCTTGCGACCAGCATCAGATATACTAAGCATGAGGAGATTATGCACAGATAAGGCCTGCCGTCCGCCAGTCATTTATTTTATCATGAAATTGATCCTCAATTTCAAAGGGTTAATCATGAGGGTGCACGCCCGTTCGTTTTTTGACACGTTCTCAGTTACTTTAAGTGTTGGCAGTGAAACGCCGGTGGCCCGTTATACGCTGTTAACATCAGGAATTCATGGAGTTCAAAATGCCCAGACAACCGCAGAAATCTTCGCCCGCCGCAATGCCGGGGGACCAATCAAGTCCCAACAGTGAATTGCGCGGCAAGACGGCGATTGTCACCGGCTCCACCAGCGGCATCGGGCTTGGCATTGCGCTCGCTTTCGCAGGAGCGGGCATGAATGTCATGCTGAACGGTTTTGGTGATGCCAAGGAGATTGAAGCGATAAGGGCGCGCCTTGAGGATCAATTTGAAGTGGGCGTTGGCTACTCTGCGGCCGATATGACGAAGCCCGATGACATCGTCGCGATGGTCGAAGACAGCCGCAAACTGTTCGGCCAGGTTGATGTTCTCGTCAACAATGCCGGCATTCAGCATGTGGAAGCCATCGAGACATTTCCGGTGGCCAAGTGGGACGCGATTATCGCCATTAATCTCTCTGCAGCATTCCATGGTATCCGGGCCGTGGTGCCCGGCATGAAGTCCCGCAACTGGGGCCGCATTATCAATATCGCCTCCGCCCACGGCCTTGTCGCGTCACCCTTCAAGTCGGCTTACGTGGCCGCCAAGCATGGCCTGCTCGGGCTGACAAAAACCGTGGCGCTTGAGACGGCAGAGTTTGGGATCACTGTGAATGCGATTTGCCCCGGCTATGTGCTGACGCCACTGGTGCAGAAACAAATTCCAGAGACTGCCAAGGCGCGCGGGATCAGTGAAGAAGATGTGATCAAGAATGTCCTGCTTCATGCCCAGCCCACCAAGCAGTTTGTGACAACCGAGCAGATCGGGGCGCTCGCCGTATTCCTGTGCACCGGCGGTGCGGCATCCATGACCGGCGCGGCGCTGCCAGTCGAAGGTGGTTGGACCGCGCAATAGTTGCAATCTCTGGAGAGTGAAATGAAAAGCCCATCAAAAGTATCTGGTCAAAAAACCACCGTGACAAATGGCAAGCGGCCAGCGAGTGATGCGGGTCAAATCGTTCTTGTGTTTCAGGGCGGCGGCGCCCTGGGTGCCTACCAGGCCGGCGTTTATCAAGCCTTGCATGAAGCAGGGATTGAGCCAGATTGGATTATCGGCACGTCAATTGGCGCCATTAATGCCAGCTTGATTGCTGGCAATGAAGTAGCCGATCGCCTGCCCAAGCTGAAGGAATTCTGGCGGCGCATGTCGCACAAGTCAGTTTGGAATTATGGTTCGGCGTGGCCGCAGCTCTCCCAGACGATGTCTTACCTGAACACCGTGGTCAGTGGCATACCCGGTTTCTTTCTGCCAAATGTTCTGGCGTTCGGCGGGCAGCATGCATATTTGGGTTCGGAAAACGCGGGTTATTATTCAACGTCGCCGCTTGAAAAAACACTTCTGGAACTGGTTGACTTTAATTTGATCAACCGTTGCAGGCCGCGGCTTACGGTCGGAGCAGCCCATGTGCGCACCAGTCAAATGAAATACTTCGATGGCCGCGACATGGAAATAGGCGTCAAACACATCATGGCATCGGGCGCCCTTCCGCCGGCTTTTCCGGCGGTGCGCATTGATGGCGAGTTGTATTGGGACGGCGGTATTCTCTCAAACACGCCGGCTGAAGTCGTCTTTGACGACAACCCGCGCCGCAACTCCCTGATATTCGCGGTGCATCTATGGAAC
>JANMHO010000232.1:0-2662 GCA_031375195.1 Rhodobiaceae bacterium | reverse complement strand
GAAGGGACAACTCGGCAAGGCGCCGCAAACCGGTGCTGTGGAGGCTCCGGCCAAACAGAAATTGGCGCTGCAACCGTTGACGACGGGGCAAGAAGTTGAAGAAATTCAGGATGGCGCGCCACAGGAAGTGATGACCACTGTTGTTGGCGAAGATGGAACCGAGCAACAAGTTGTCGTTCGCAAGGCCCCGGGTGAAAAACTGTTGGGCGCAATTTCCGATGGGTCTGCCGCTGCAGCATCGCCGGAAGATGGCGGATTTCAGGGGCAGGTGTTAGTGCCGCCGGGTGCTGATGGACAGACGGCGAGCCTTGAAAATAATGGTGTTGATCCGGATTCCATTGAGACGGTTTCCTTGTCGGCGGAGACGCCAGAAGCCCTGTATGAGCGGTCCAATGAGAGCCTGTTGCGCCGGCAGTTTGCCGATGCGGAAGCGGGGTTCCAGAGTTTTGTGGAGAAATATCCCGATCATAACCTGGCTGGCAGCGCGCAGTTCTGGCTGGGTGAAACCTATTACGCGCAGGGCGATTTCCGCCAGGCCGCGAAAAATTTTCTGGCGGGCTACAAGAATTATCCCAAAAGCAGGCGCGCTCCCGATAGCCTGTTGAAGCTTGGCATTTCGCTCAACAAGCTTGGGCAGACGCAACAGGCCTGCGCCTCATTCGGCGCACTTGGCGGGCAGTATCCCAACGCGGTTGACGCCAAGAAACGGGCCCAGGCGGAATTCAAGCGTGCGGCTTGCTGAGCCAGGCTTAAGCATTCCTGCCCGGCAATTATTTGCTAAACTTGCGGACGAAAGCCATGTGGCCCTGGCGGTTTCCGGTGGTTCTGACTCGGTGGCCATGATGCGATTGGCGCAGGACTGGGCCAGGGATCATGCGCACTCACTGAAACTCTCGGTGCTTACTGTTGACCATGGCCTGCGGCCTGAGGCTGCCGCTGAAGCAGTGCTGGTTGCGAGGTGGTGCGGCGCGCTTTCGTTGAACCACCATATTCTCAAATGGGAAGGTGTGAAACCGGCGACAGGCGTGCAGGCGAAGGCCCGGGCGGCGCGGTATGGCCTGATGAGCGCCTGGTGCGCTGCCAACAGCGCCAAATTTTTGCTGACGGCGCATACGCTGGATGACCAGGCCGAGACAGTGTTGATGCGGCAGCGACGGACTGACACGGCAGAAAGCCTGGCGGGCATCTGGGAAACGACAAGCTGGAACGGTATCGAGATTTTTCGGCCGCTGCTTGGCGTTAAGCGGGCGGAACTTCGGCAGTATCTTTCGCATGTGAATCAGCCATGGATTGATGATCCCAGCAATTTGGATGTCAAATATGAGCGTGTGCGGTTGCGCAGTGAATTGGCCTCTGAAGATGCGCGCATGGAAGCGCTGGCGGGGATTGCCGCTGCGGCTGGATGTGAGGCGCTGCGCTTGGCTAAGGCTGCAAAGGACTGGAATCTGCAACACCTCAAGTCCTATCCGGAAGGGTATGGCATTGTTCCACGTCTGGAATTTTCAAAGCTTGGGGTGGACATTCAGCAGCGTGTGCTGCAACAGCTGATCGGACTCTTTGGCGCAGGAAACCGCGCGGAACCTCAGGAACTTGTGGATGTGTGCAAATGGATTGCAGGCCAGAGCCTTTCGCGGCGGACGCTGGGTGGGGCGGTTTTGGCGACCCGGAAGCGGGGCATTGTGGTGGGGCGGGAGGCCGGGCGGATTTCATCTGTTTCAGTTTTCGTTCCCGAAACAGGGGAAATTGTTTGGGATGGCCGATTCTTGATTAACGCGCCGCCGGGCTCACAGGTGGTTCCGGTGGCCCATCTCAAGAATTTGGAGCGGCGGTCAGATATTCCAAATTTTGTTGAGCTGGCACTGCCAGCCGTGTTGTTGTGTGAAAACAATGTCGTGGCGCCCCATTTAAGCCTCGGAGAGGGTGTTTCAGCAAAATTTATACGTTATTTACGATAGCGGCATGCTTGGAATTGGCTTAATCACATCTTATGTTACTATTCACGTTTGGGTTGAATACTTGGGCGGCAAGACCTGCGCCTGAGAGATTTGAGGGATAATTTGTACCAGTTCCGGAATTTTGCAGTTTGGATTGTCATCGCACTTTTGCTGTTCGCGCTTTTCAGCCTGTTCCAAGGGCAAGTAGGCGGCGCCGCCGACAAGGAAGCCAGCTATTCGCAATTCTTTGAGCGGGTGAATGCGGGCGAGATAAAATCCGTGAATTTCGCGGGGCAAACCATCACCGGCAAACTGGCCGACGGCAAGACTGTCTATTCCTACGGCTACCCGATTGAAGAAGATATCAAGAGCATGCGCGCCAAGGGCGTTGAGGTCAGCTTCAGTCCGCCCCAGGGTGATTCACTTCTCAGCAATGCGCTGATCTACTGGCTACCGATGTTGTTGCTGGTTGGGGTGTGGATATTTTTTATCCGGCAAATGCAATCGGGTTCCGGCAAGGCCATGGGCTTTGGCAAGTCGAAGGCAAAGCTTTTGACCGAGAAGCATGGCCGCGTGACATTTGATGATGTGGCCGGCGTTGATGAAGCCAAGGAAGATCTGGTTGAGATCGTTGACTTCCTGAAAGACCCGCACAAGTTTCAGCGTCTTGGCGGCAAAATTCCGAAGGGCGCCTTGCTGGTTGGCCCTCCGGGAACGGGCAAGACCCT
>JANMHO010000210.1:0-5804 GCA_031375195.1 Rhodobiaceae bacterium | reverse complement strand
ACAACAGCTTGCCAAAGGCGTGGGGCTGTCAAAAATAACCCGCCATATGCTGGGCCTGTTCCATGGCCAGCCCGGCGGACGCCACTGGCGGCAGATTATTTCCGAACAAAGCCACGCTCCTCGAGCTGGTGTTGAAGTATTGCGCAAGGGCTTGGAAGTGATCGAGTTCCAGCACAATCGAATGGTTGCGGCTGAGTGAAAATATTGGCAAAATCAAACGAACTTGTCTAGGAAACTGGCAGACGGCGAGTCTGAGGGTAGAGATGCGGACCACACTTGGTATTTCCATTTTCTTGCTGGCTTGCACTGCGGGAGGAGTGGAGGTTTTTGCGCAAGTGCAACCCGCACCCGCCCCCGCGTTTAATTGCGCGATTTTGGATGCAGATCAGGCCGAAATCGCAGGCTGCGCAAAGTCGCTGCTCAACCGGCAGTCTTTGATCAACACCTCAACATCTATCCAAAACATCATAATCGACCGGTTTGACGCGGGGCCAAATCAAACGGAACCTGCAGGCATAGCGCTCAACACGGAGCAGGATATTCTGGATCGGCTTTCAAGCAACGGCAACATTACAATCATCCCAACCGCTGATGTGGCCACGCCCGCTGCTTCGCCCCTGTGGAATGTTTGGAGTGATGGAAAATACAGCTGGCTCGATGATACGGCGGCATTCAGCAATTTGGATGGTTCGCTCGTCAATCTCATCGTTGGCGCTGACTACAAAGTTTCAGACCGCCTCGTCGTTGGTCTTATGGGAACGCTTGAAACCTCCGATCTTGACGACAATGGCGCAGTATCGCAGCAAACCGAAGGCTGGGGCGGCGGCGCCTATATGGGCCTGACCCTGACCGACAATGTGGTTTTTTCTGCAAATGTCCTTGGAACCGCACTCGACACCGACGTCAACAATGTGTCCAATGTTTTTGATTCCGAGAGAGTTCAGGCCAGCGCGGCGCTCACTGGCTATTGGTATTCCGGCACTTGGCGCTATTCGCCATCGCTCACTCTGGCCTGGTCAAAGGAATGGCAAGATGGAAACCTGGGTCTTAGTGATCAAGAAATTTCGACTGCGGTCATCTCTCCTGGAATTCAAATAGGCAACACAATCGCAATTGCGGATGCCAACACCGTGGAGCCATGGCTGGGAGCGCAGTTCGATGCCGTCGCTCTTAACAAGGTGGTCGATGAAACATTTGGAACCGTGCTGGACGATCCCTACACCGATCTCCGTCTGCAAGGCGGCTTGAACTTCTCCTTTGGCGCCAACGCTCAGTTGGCGCTGACCGCCGAAATCAGCGGCTTGCTATATGATGATTCAGACACCTATACCGCAGGCGCAAACCTGGCGTTTCAGTTCTAAGTCGAACGCAGTCTACCCCGTCGTCCGCCCCGGCGTTTTTTGCGCAAAGTGAGTGTTTCAATCCGTTCGCCCAAGCTCACCATGATCGCATGCCGCTGGTTGGGGGAAAACCCAAGCCAGCTGCCGATTTCTCCACGTGTTCGCCCGCAACCGATACAAAACCCGGTTTCAGGGTCGACAACACAGACCTTGATGCAGGGCGTCTCAATTTCAGGAAGATCAAAGGCATTCATGCCCGGAATATAGGGGGATTGTTCGTCTTTTGCCATGCGAACGCGCCGCTATTGATGCAAAAACGCCTCAGTTTTTCAGATAAAGAACGCCGTTTTCAACCTTGAAACTCTCAAGCTTGCTCAGGAAGCTCATTCCGAGCAGAGAGCCGTTCATGGCCCCTTCCGGTAAAACAAGGCCCTGTACGTTCGACACCCTGACGCCATCAATCTCTACGTCATCGAGCATGATTTGGGCGGCTCTGGCGACGCCATTCGCGGTGGAAACTGGAATTACAAAATCCAATAGCCTTGGGTGAAGTCCAATATCTTCCGCATCTTCATAGCTCAACGCCACCGCTGATGCGCCCGTATCGACCATGACTCTGACGCTTCTGCCATTGATATCGGCGCTCACCACAAAATGCCCGTTCTGGCCGGCCTTGAGTTCGGTCGCCGACATAAGATAAGGCATTTTGGAAGCATCCGTCGAGCTCGCCTTTGGCAGGCCACCAGCCGCCACGAAAAGCATCGCCAAAGCAACCGATTGAGCCTTGTTGGACAAGTCCATGAAGAAACTCCCGCACACATACCGCTGGGGAAAGTTTTATGGCGCGCACCATCAACAAGTATTGAACACTTCAAAACGCCTGATCTTAAGGTTAATCAATCATTGCAGCATAGACAGCAAGCATCGCAAGTTCGGTCAAAACCTGGGTCGCGCCGCAAACATCCCCTGTTTGCCCTCCAATCTGGCGCATGGCGAGAGCCCGCATGATGGCCAGCACGATGAAAGCAGCGAGCATGGAAACAGCCGCTGCCGCCGGCGAAAGCATAAGACTGGTGGCCAGAACTGCCCCCAGCCCGCCGCTCACCAGCGAGAATAGGGCGCTGCGCTTGCCGGGCCTGCCCGCAAAAACGGAAAGGCCATCACTGCGCGCGGGCCTTGTGGCCCACATGAGATCGACGACAAGGCCCCGGGAAAACGCCGCAGCGCTGGCAAGCAGCGCGACAATTGTGATGGGGTCTGCCCCAATGAGCGTCTCATATATTGCGGCCTTGCCAATAAAAGTCAGCAGCAGCGCGATCGTGCCGTAGGTGCCAATGCGGCTGTCGCGCATGATCTCAAGCCGTTGTTCACGCGTCGTGCCACCACCGAAGCCGTCGGCTACATCGGCCAAGCCATCTTCGTGCAATGCGCCAGTCACTAGCGCTCCAATGGCAAGGGCGATTGCTGCTGCCAAAAGCGATGGCAATCCCAGCATGCCAGCCGCGATGAGAGCCGCCGCCGATAGGGAGCCTATGACTGCGCCAGCCAGCGGGAAAAACCGCATGGCCTCCGCCAGCGGGGGGAGATCCAGAGTGCGGATGAAGGGCAGGGGCAGCCGCGTCAGAAATCGCAGCGCCACCAGGGTCTCGGCAAAAGGCCTGATTTTCCACGCACTTTCGTTTGTTGGCGACGACATGTCGTTCATGTTGCAAGTCCATCCCGAATCCCGTGATTAGGAGACTAGCAAGAAAACCCCTAGGGACACATCATGACAATTGCCGCAACAGGCCTGCCTTTTGATGACATCCGCCGCTTGATGGCTGACATGCCTTCTGCCAATCACGCGGCAATTGACCAGTGTCGCAAGCGGGATGCCCAACTCACCAAACCGCCCGGCGCACTTGGCAAACTGGAGGCCATGGCAGAATGGGTCGCTGCGTGGCAGGGCTCCTATCCGCCCAGGATTTCCCGGCCGGTCGTTGCGGTTTTTGCCGGAAACCATGGGGTTGTGGCGCAAGGTGTGGCCGCCTATCCTGCCGAAGTGACGGCCCAGATGGTGGCCAACTTCCAAAGTGGTGGGGCGGCTGTCAACCAGATTTGCAAGACGTTTGACCTGGGATTGAAGGTGTTTGAACTCGCTTTGGAAAAGCCCACGCGCGACATCACCCAGGATGCGGCCCTTGATGAGGCCGATTGCGCCGCGACCATGGCCTATGGCATGGAGGCAATCGCAGGCGGATGTGATCTTCTTTGCATCGGTGAAATGGGCATCGGCAACACCACAATCGCAGCCGCTATCTGCCATGGTCTCTATGGCGGCAAGCCTGAGGATTGGGTCGGGCCCGGCACAGGTATTGATGCCGAGGGCTTGAAGCGCAAAGCCGGCGCGGTGGCCCGCGCGGTTGAGCTGCATGGTGCTCACCTCCATGACCCCCTGGAGGTTTTACGCAGGCTTGGCGGGCGTGAACTGGCTGCAATGGCCGGCGCAATTCTGGCCGCGCGCACCCAGGGCGTCCCTGTGCTTCTCGATGGCTATGTGGCAACCGCCGCTGCCGCCGTGCTCCATGCCATGCGGCCAGACGCGCTTGATCATTGTATGGCAGCCCACTGTTCTGCCGAGCCCGCGCACCGCAATCTGCTCAAGAAAATAGGCAAGGAACCAATATTGGACTTGGGAATGCGCTTGGGCGAGGCGTCAGGTGCTGCCCTCGCGGCAGGTCTGCTGAAAGCAGCGGTCAATCTGCACAACGACATGGCGACCTTCGCCAGCGCCGGGGTGAGCGACAAGCCGGCCCGGAGCAAATAGACCTTTGACGGAATCGCGATCTGATCTCCCTCCCCGCAAGGGGGAGGGAGAAGAACTGCGAATACGTCGACACTCATACCGCTCTGGGGTTTGCATGCTTTGCGGGGCTGGCATATGACGGGGGACGCAGAAAACATCACCGGGAGCCGGGTTGAAACTCCTTAACTCAATCACCCATGAAACCCTTGCAGGCAACCGCAATCCGGGCGAGGCTGATGCCCTGAAAACAGGAGCATAGCCATTGAACAATAAACCCAAGAACACGCCGGAGGAAATGCCCTCCACCACATCACCGTAACCCCTTGATATTTTGAGTTAAAGCAAACAGCGCGCGAAACATGGAACTTCTAATATGATCAGAGAAGACGGCACAACAACCTGGGAAAAGCGAAAGGATCTCGATCCCGGAATAATTAATAAGACCTGGGGCGACTGCGACACGGCGACGGGAATGACGTACCAATCGCAGGGACTGAATTTGACGCGTGACGATTTTCCGGAGAACTATTATTTTGTATTTCAAAAGCAGGACTTTTTTCTTCCTGGATATCTTGAGATCCCCTACGAAAAAAGGTATTGGGACGACAGCGTCAAGTTTCCAGGCCAGAAAGTTCGCGGCCAGCGGATAATTTATGACATTGTCGTGAAGTTGTTGGGCAACTGGGACAGGGTTTCGGCTGCGCTCAGGCGAGAGAGCGGCTATCCCGAGGAGCTGCTGGAAAAATTCTTCCAAATCACCGCCGACGATCCGGATTTGATGGACTATCTCGATTTGATGCTTGATCACGAGCGCGGCAGAAATCGGCTGCGTTTGCCACATGCCAGTACATTGCGAGATCTCATTTTCAAGTGTCCGGTCACGAAAAAATCGGTGACGCTGCGCAATCCGGACTATCTGCCGGAATATATAAATTTACAGCCCGCAAATTGACCCGACGGAGGGGGGAACCTAAGTGCAACGTCACCGATATTCCACCGTCCACCGCATCACCGCAATCCCAAGGAGATACAACATTGTCAGATCCGAATGCCCACTTTAGTGATCAAGATTTTGCGCTGTTGGTAATGACACTTACGCTCTAGGTCTGTTTTTTTGGCCTAGCCCACGCGATCAGAGCACTTGTTATTCCAGCTTTACGAAGCGGAGTGCTTCAAGCGCGAGGGCAAACTTTCAGTTTTAAGCATGAACAAAAAAGGTTCCTCCTAGGCATAGCGTTTTGGATTCTTCTTTTCATCTTTTTCGGATTCTTGGCAATATTTCTTACTTACCACAATTATCTACGATAGCAGCAATCAATCCCTGGGGATTGCGGTGATTTGAATTACGGTGACACTCCACTCTATTGATGCTCTCGCGCGTTTCGGTCAATGTTCCCCGCCATGCCTAGGCTTGCCCGTGTCGTCAATCCCAACCTGCCCCGCCATGTCACCCAGCGCGGCAATGGGCGGGGCCGCGTGTTTTTCCAGGATGATGATTGGCTTGCCATCTTACCCTGTTGAAATCGGCCTCTCGCGGCGGCGCATGTGCGCTGTCTGGGTCATGTATTGATGCCCAATCATGCCGCATCTCAAGGCCAAGTGCAGTCATTGATGTTCAATTTCTGGCTTATCACCATACCCACGACAAGACGGAGAGAGGGTAAGTGTGAATAAATAGC
>JANMHO010000186.1:0-2854 GCA_031375195.1 Rhodobiaceae bacterium | reverse complement strand
GGCAGTACGGTGCCGATTTTGGCGACCGTGTCCTGTGCCGCGCGTGACAGGTCCACATCGCCCCGCCGCATGACCCAGCGCAGGCCCAGCATCACAGCTTCAAGCTCATCGGTGGTGAACATCAACGGCGGCAGGTCGTAGCCTTCACCCAGTACATAACCCACGCCCGCTTCCCCGCGAATGGGAACTCCGTCGGTTATCAGTGTGGAGATATCGCGGTAAACCGTGCGGAGCGAAACTTCCAGCTCATGGGCCATCACATCCCCGGTCACCGGCCTGCGGTGGCGGCGGAGAATTTGGATCAACTGCAAAAGACGGTCGGCTCTGCGCATGTTTTTCTTTTAGCGAATGCTGCTGACAGAAACTGTCAGCAGCGTGGCAGTAGTAGAACAGGCGAAAAGGAGACGCAACAATGATCACGCTTTATGGTTCAGGACCGCATTTCGGCATGCCCGACCCCAGCCCCTTTGTTATCAAGGCGGTGACACTTTTCAGGATGGCAGGCATTCCTTACACGCCCGCTGAAATGAGCTTCGGCAAAGCCCCCAAGGGCAAGATTCCCTACATGGAGGAAGGCGGCAAACTCATTGGCGACTCCACGTTCATCCGGTTTTACCTCGAAGAAAAATACGGAATTGATTTCAATGCAGGCTACAACTCCATTGAACTGGCGCAGGGCTGGGCAATCGAGCGCATGCTGGAAGAGCATTTCTACTGGTTTGTCGTCCACGACCGATGGTGTGTGGAGCGCAACTTTGAAGCGGGGCCACGAGAATTCTTCAATATGGCTCCTGCTCCCATTCGCCCTTTCATCAAGGCCATGGTCCGGCGGCAAGTACGCAAGACCCTGCACGCGCAAGGCCTTGGCCGCCATACCGATGCGGAGCGCAACAGGCTCGGAATTGCCGATGTAAATGCCGTTGCAACTTTACTTGGCGGAAAAAAATATATGCTGGGCAGCAATCCATGCGGCGTGGATGCAACGGTTCATGCTTCGCTTTGGACCGCCAGTTGCCCATTATTTGAGTCAGTAACAGGCGCACATATCCGTAGCCACGAAAAAATCATGGCCTATATTGAACGCATGTGTTCCGAATTTCACCCGGGTTTTGCCAGTGCCAAGAACTAGATTCAACGACAAGGGCGTTGAAGCTGTTTTCAGCGCCTATCCCCTTCCCGTTCAGCGCAGGCTTTTAGAGTTGCGAAGCCTGATTTTTGATGTGGCAAAGAAAACTTCTGGCGTGGGACAACTGGAAGAAGCATTGCGCTGGGGACAACCCAGCTATCTTACTTCCGAAACAGGAAGCGGCAGCACGATCAGAATTGACCAAATCAAGAATGAGCCAAGTAAATATGGCATTTATTTCATTTGCACGTCGGGCCTGATTGACGATTTCAAAGAGCTCTACAGGGATGAGATGGATTTTATAGGCAATAGAAGCATTGTGTTTGGCATTGCGGATAGGCTACCAGAGGACGCCTTGCGCCATTGTATTTCATTGGCGCTGACCTATCACCTCAACAAGCGGGCCCGCCAGAAATGACCAAACCCCTTCCGATTATCATCGATACGGACCCCGGCCAGGATGACGCGGTTGCAATTCTCCTGGCGCTGGCTTCGCCGGAGTTTGAGGTTTTGGGGATCACGGCGGTGGCGGGAAACGTGCCTCTGGCGCTCACCGAAATCAACGCGCGCAAGATTTGCGAGTTGGCGGGAAAGCCTGAAACGAAGGTTTTTGCGGGCGCCATTCGGCCCCTGCAGCGTCCGCTGGTGACAGCCGAACATGTGCATGGGCGCACCGGGCTCGACGGACCTGTGCTGGCTGATCCCACCATGCCGCTGCAAAAACAGCACGCGGTCGACTTCATTATCGAAACATTGATGGCGCGCGAGGCCGGCACTGTCACGCTTTGTGTTTTGGGACCGATGACGAATATCGCGCTGGCGCTCATCCGCGAACCCCGCATCGCGTCTCGCATCAACCGGATTGCGGCCATGGGCGGCGGATTTTTTGAAGGCGGGAATGTCACACCGGCTGCCGAATTCAATATCTACGTGGACCCCCAGGCAGCACGGGTGGTTTTTGACGCCGATATTCCAATTACGCTGTTCCCGCTTGACTGCACCCACCAGGCGCTGACCAGCGCTGCGCGGATCGAAAAATTCCGTGTCATGAAAAACAAATGCGGTCCCGCAGTGGCGGCATTGCTGGATTTTTTCGAACGCTTTGACGAAAAGAAATATGGCACGGACGGCGGCCCGCTGCATGACCCCTGTGTGATGGCCTGGCTGCTGAAGCCTGAATTGTTTCAAAGCCGCGACGTGAATGTCGCTATAGAGTGCGAGTCGGAATTGACCATGGGCATGACGGTTGTGGACTGGTGGAAAGTCACTGAGCGCAAACCCAACGCCACGGTTTGCCGGTCCGTTGATGCGGAGGGTCTCTTTGATCTGCTCACAGAGCGGATCGCGAGATTGGCTTAACCTGCCAATACTGCCACGGGCGCCAGCGTCGCCAGCAACAGAACTGCCGCCATGAGAAGGAGCAACTTGTGAGTTTCACTCATGGGCAGATGGTGACGCGATTCTGCGCTCAGGAAAACGATTCTTTTCAATGGCTTGCCGTGAGAGGACTCAATTTGGTTAATCAGTGGTTAATTGCCATGATCTGCCGGGCGCGCAACGTGAGTCGCAAGTGCCTGATGCTGATCTGATTATTTGTTGTCGAAGCATGCGTTTGCCCGGTTTTTTTCTTGGCATCAGCAAATGCGCTTGATGAAGCGGCAACCAGCATAAGACCCAAAAATACCAGGGTTTGCGGCGCTTTCATGATTTTCTGGCCCTTCCTGCGCC
>JANMHO010000161.1:0-3251 GCA_031375195.1 Rhodobiaceae bacterium | reverse complement strand
CCCAAATTATCTTGTTGTTTTGCATGATAGCAACCTCTCCATTTTGAATAATTGCGCCGCAGCCCAGAGTTTAGCGGCAATTGTGGTGAGAAATTGACGCTGGCTGGAACCCTTTGGGCTCAAGCCGTCTTGGCCTGCCCGAGAGGCGGGCCTGGGTTCTTGGCAGGCAACTGCTGCGACAACTGACGCACCGCCAGGTCACTGACTACTTCCTGATAAGGCTTTGCTTTTCCAAAGAGATACCCCTGCATGAGAACGCAGCCTTCGCGCGACAATGCATCGGCCTGGGACTGGGTTTCCACACCCTCGGCCACAACGTCAATGCCCAGATCGCGCCCCATGCCAAGGACAGCCCGAATGATGGCGAGATTGGCAGGAAATTCCAGCATGCCCGCCACGAATGACTGATCAATTTTCACTTCCTTGAAGGCAAACCGCTGCAGATAACTTAGGGAGGAGTAGCCGGTGCCGAAATCATCAAGGGCAAGCATGACACCCATGTTCTGCAGTTCATCAAGCACTTTTTCCGCAATCAGCTCGCTCGAGAGAATCACTGTTTCGGTTATTTCGAGAAGCAGGCGCTTTGGATCCAGTTTTGTCTCGTCAAGAACCCGGCGCAATTCAGACAATATGCTGGATGAACGGAACTGATTGGATGAGACGTTTACCGCCATCATGATGTTTGGAGGCAGGATTGCCGCATGCCTGCATGCCTGGGCAATCGCCCAATTGCCGAGTTCAGGCATCAATCCGGCGTCCTCGGCGAACGGAATGAAATGCGAAGGCAGAAGCAGGCCGCGTCTCGGGTGGTTCCACCGCATCAATGCCTCAAAGCTGGTTGTGGCGCCCGTCGTGCTATTGATAATGGGCTGATAGTACATTTCCAGTTCGCCGTTTGCGATGGCAGCGCCCATCTCGCGCTCGACCTCCTTGCGGAGCAAGTTGCTTGACCTCAACTCAGCGTCAAATATCCGAAAGCCGCCCCGTCCCTTTGCCTTCACTTGATACAACGCCAAATCGGCATTGGTCAGGAGTTCCCCAAAATCCCGGGCATGGTCGGGAAACGTCGCGACGCCCACGCTTGCGCCTACGATGACATTCTGGCCATTGGCCGGCATCGGCTCGCGCATGATCTCGACAATTCTTCTGGCAAGCGCGCCAGCATCATCCGAAGTGTTCGCACCCTGCTGCAGAATGGCAAACTCATCTCCGCCGAGACGGGCCACCACGGCATCCTTGCCGGCAAGTGATTGCAATCGCTCTGCCGCGGTTGCCAGAACAACATCGCCTGTGGCGTGGCCCAGGAGATCGTTGACTTCCTTGAACCGGTCAAGGTCTATGCTGTAAAGTGTGCAGGGTATCTTGCGGGGTTTGGTTGCCGTTTCGATTTCCCTCAGAAAGCGGAAGCGGCTCGCGGCGCCGGTAAGCGCGTCCAGATTCGCTTCACGCTCGATAATCGCCATGGTCGCGACCCGTTCCGATGCATCCTGGATGGTTCCTTCGATAAAGATCGGATTTCCCGCAGCATCGCGAACGTACCAGGCGTTTTCGGTTATCCATATCCTTTCGCGGGTGCGATGGCGAAAGACCTCGGAAACAAGATCCTTCACGCGCCCCTCTTCGCGCATCAGGCGCTTGAACTCGCCAGAACGATTGGGATCAACATACCAGGCGCCGTGGGAACCCGTCACCGCCTGTATATATTCGGCCTCGGTCTGATAGCCGTTGAAGATCGCGAGCGCGGGATTGCAGCGCACCGGCGTGCTGTCCAAATGGTCGCGATAGATGCCGCATACCGCATTTTGAAACAGGCTGCGGTATTCGGCCTCCGCCATCTTCTGGGCTTCACTGTGTTCATGATCAAAATTGATGTCTTCAATGACAATGGCAACCTCGCCGCCGTCCAGGCGCCTGGAATGCAGTTTGGCGAAGCGGCGGCTGGAAAGCTCAATCAGTTCAATATCGTCACTGTCATTGGATCGCAGAATCCTGAGCCGCGCGAACGCCGGCGTTATCTCCGCTGCTTTAAAAGGATGGTTAATGGCGCTGGTAGGCAGGCCCAGAATTTTCAGCGCGAACTCATTCAGGAAACGGACCACGCCGTTCGCACTGACCCGCGCAACACCGTATTGGGCAGCCGCGCGTGCCTCGTGCCTGGTGCCGCTCGAAGCGATACCGAGCAAAGCGGTGATGGCAGGGTCGATCTGGGCCGGCGCAGGGGGCGTTAAAGTCAAGGACACAGCCTCGCGGTTATCGTTCACTGTCACAATTCCCAAGCATGATTGAGGCCATTCGCCCCGCCTGGGCAGACCTTAGAGGCAAGCATTTCCGGGAAAGTTAATGCAATTCCGGCACGTAAGGGGATGGAAAACCATCCGTTAACATTCCCGCATGCATTGTTGGCAACTGGCGCGAACACGCTGGCAGAGCGCCCATTGAAGCGTCCATGATCGATCTGCGGCCATTGTCATGAGAAATCTGGCGCGTCGGACAGGATGAAAATGGGCACTGTTATGTCATTGTATGTGCTAAATAATTCCTTCACAACGCCTGCCTGTCACGTGCAGACGTCTTTCTCGGTGACTATCTTTGCAGCGACCTCCGTCGTTGCCTGATCATCATTTCCGGCCACTAGACGGGTATCGGCGACGCACCACTGCAAACCGTCCTCTTGCCAAATCACTGCTATGGTCATGAAAAGTCCCCGGGAACGAGGTCAGCTGTCAGGTTCTGGGAAGCGCGCGGCTAGCGAAGTCCATCGCATCCTTCAGAACCATGTGCGCCTCCGCGATAAGTGTCGCATCGCGCTCCCATTGTCCCTCCGGCCCGCCCGTGAACTTCTCGCCATGAATGTAGCTGTTGCGCACCCGGCATACGCCATTGATCACGAGTTCCGCGACGTTGGTCAATGGTGCTGGGTTTGGAGGCGACCACTGCATGTTGGCCAGAAGCCGCCGGGGTGGGTGGCCGATCAAAGTCTTCGCAATCTCTGTTGCTACAACACGCTCGAAAAATTTGGTGCCCAGACCCTTGGCGAACAGATCCCAGTCCGCCTCCGCCACCTCCTTGTTTTTTCGCAGGTAGCCGTTGCGCTTGAGTACATACTCCATCTGCCGAAAATCAGTAACGAACGCTTCCGCCGCCTCGTACGGATTCACCATGCCCTTCTCCTTGGCTGTCAGCTTAGCGGAAGAAGGCGAAAGCTTCACGGGTTCTTCTGCAGAATGTCGTCAATCGCAGCCGAGACCCAC
>JANMHO010000160.1:0-4966 GCA_031375195.1 Rhodobiaceae bacterium | reverse complement strand
CACATCCCCGCAGAAATTCATTGGCCGGCTGTCATGGGTCTATGATTGGAAAATGCCCAAGGAATGACCTCCCAGGAGGCCACTCCCCGCTTAAAGCTCACATCACTTTGGCGCTGTCGGAGAGCCGTTTGGGTTGTTGTTGGGAGTATTGCGGGTATTGGGAGTCCCCCGATCCCGCTTGGGTTCCTTGTTGCCACCCCCGTCATTGACTTTCGCCTGCTGCACAATCGCGCAGATTTTCTTGGTCCTGGGTGCCGAGACATGGGTCAAGGTAAGGCCGCTGGAAACCTTAACCATTCTGCAAACAACTGCCGCATGGCAGCTGGTGCTCGTATTGATCATCCACAGGGGGCGCTTCTTCGCTATCACTTGCTCGCAGCAATTGGCAACTCTTTCGGCGTTTTGGCCATTGCATTTCATCAACCTTGATGAAACCGAAGCTTCAGCGCTGCCGCCAAAGAAAGATATGCTTAGAATTGCAACGGCCCCAAATGCTGCCGCTCCGGTTAACATGCTGCGCTGGTTAATCTTGGTCATGGTTTTCTCCTTGGGTTTGCGATCCTGTTTGATCGTTGCCCCAACCATGATCAGTGGCGCCTGAGCCAGTCCTGAACACCGCGTTAATCTGTCATTCACGTTTAAGTCATCAGCAGACTTCCCGCCATAATGGTGTTAAGATTGTAAAATACACTGCGCTGACAATCAGGGAGAAAATCGATGAACAGGCTTCTATACATTTCATTGGGCGCATTTATTGCGGTTTCTGGCTTCTCGACAGCCTTCGCGGCAGGTGGCAACAGCGGCTCCTCGACGGCGTCTGAAAAGCCCAAGCTCGTCTGCAAGAAGGGTGAAGTCATCAAGAACGTGATGACCAATGGCGTCAAAAAGAAAAAATGCGTGAAACTCGAATCCAGCAACCTCAGCGACGAGGAGCTCTATGATCAGGGCAGCCAACTCGCCAAGGACGGGCAGTATGAAAAGGCATTGAAGGTTCTGGCCAAAATCAAGAACCAGGACAATCCGCGCGTGCTGAATTATCTGGGCTACAGCAACCGCAAGGCGGGCCGCCTTGAGGTCGGCATAGCCTATTATCAGAAAGCGCTGGCCATTGATCCCAACTTCGTCCTCGCCCGGGAATATCTGGGCGAAGGCTACGTTGCCGCCGGCAAGATCGACCTGGCCAAAATCGAGCTCGCCGAAATCGAAAAACGCGCCGGCGTCAATAGCGAGGAATACAAGGACTTGGCCAAAGTCATCGCCACGGCCACGAACTAGACCGTTCCGTCACCCCGGCCAAACCCGGGGTGGCAATTTATTTGGCCGCCACCGCCTCAATCTCGACGAGGAAATCCGCACGCGCCAAGCCGCTCACAACCAGATAGGTGGCAGCCGCCATATGCCCCTCCATCCACTTGTCGCGGGTACGGCGATAAACGCCTAACGTCTCAGCGCCGGGTTCGGTCACAAACACCGTCAGTTTCACAATATCAGTCTTCCCCATCCCGGCCGCCGCCAGCACTGTGCCGATGTTGGCAAACGTCTGCTCGAACTGCGCCTCAAGCCCCTGCGCGACGGAACCATCAGGCGCCACCCCAATCTGCCCCGACAAGTGCAACCAGCGCGCATTCGGCGAAACTTCAACGCCCTGCGCATACCGCGAGGCAGGTTGAACCATGTCTGGCGGATTGAAAGTTTTCAGCATCGCAACACTCCTCACACCTTGTCCAATTTTGCCATGAGAATGCAGTCAATGTAACATCCATCGATACAAGCTGCATAGCGCTTTACACCCTCGCGAACAAAACCAACTCTTTCATAAAGCGTGATTGCTCGATCATTGTCCGCATGAACTGTCAGTTCAACCCGGGAAATTCCGACACGGTGGGCGTCCACCAGAACTGTCTTGATCAATGCCTTGCCATGCCTTTGTCCGCGAAATTCAGGTAGCAACCCCATTCCCAGCACGCCAACATGAGCATGAACAGGGCGCTCAACCCGGACCACATCACACCATCCCACAACTTTGTCATCAACAACGGCCACAAATATCGGATTTCCCTTGGCGATCATCTCCAAAACAAATTCACGGGATTGCGCCAGCGGTGGTGCCTCAAGATAAGAAAGAAATTTGCGCTCGCGTGCAACAATATCCAGAACGCGATGCACTTCTTCCGTGTGCTCTTGCGTCATTCGAACAATCTGCAAGCTCATATCATGCCTTCGGTGTCGCCTCTGGCCAGGACGTCTGCCTTGTTTGGCTGATCAAATGCCAATCGGCCATCGGGCAGCTTCAAGGCCACACCGTTGATCACGGAAACAATGTCTGCCTCGCGCCTTCGCACGGCCGCTTCACGACTTGGATCCACTGCCACCACCCGTTCGATATATCGTGCGGCGGAATCAAATATCTCGCGTCGGACATAGCGCAGTGAATTTATTTCCTTGAGTTGACCCCCGGAAACAACTTTCTTGAGTGCCATTTGCGCCGCCAGTCTTACGTCTGTTTCATCTTCAATGAGCCGCAACGCCTCAAAGAAATTTCCACTTGGCAAAGGCTCAATGACTACTAAAAATCCACGCTCGCGCATCACCCTTGAAGCTTCAATGATTGCCTGTTCCATGACCGGGCCCGGCACATGGTGAAGGGCGTTTACAAAAACAACAATGTCAAAAGATGAGTCAGCAAAAGGCAGGCTTTCAGCACAACCGACTTCAAATCTTCCGCCAGGCACCAGCAGCTTCGATTTCTCAATTGCCTTTGGATTGGGATCAATCCCCACGACGCTTGCGCCAGCATCGGCAAGCTGGCCGGCAAAGCTGCCCTCACCACATCCAATATCCAGTATGTTGCAATCGATTATTGAAGGAAAGAGTGATTTAACTATGCTTAATGGGCTTTCATTCATGCGCTTGCCTCGTCAAGTTGCTTCGGCGCCAGCCACTCAACCACACCCTGCCCCCAGGTGCCAATCCCTAGCCGCTCCGCCAAGGCCGGAGCAGGAATTTTCATATCCGGTTGCAGCATAACCGAAAACTTGACCACATCAATCCAGCGCCAGTTTTCGCGCATCCAGAACAGCTTGCGCCCATTCCATTGGCCTTTCCTGTGGAAGGTTGTGGCCCGCTCCCTCAAAAATCCGGTGTTCATGGGCCCCGGTGAACTTTTTGGCATCTTCCGCTGTAGTGCCGCCCACGCCATCAGCATCGCCATCAATGGTGATGGTGGGAACCCCAATATCGGGCTGCCTGGCAAGCTGTGCCTCAATGTCCGCCAGCCCCGGATCTCCCGCCGCCAATCCATATCGGTGCCGATAGGAGTGAATGACCACGTCCACAAAATCCGGATTATCAAAGGCAGCGGCACTCTGCTCAAACACACCATCGTCAAATTTCCAGGTTGGCGACCACATCCGCCACAGGAGCCTGGCAATCTCACGGCGATTCTGAACTAGCCCGCGCCTTCCCCTCTCGGAATGAAAGTAATACTGATACCAGAAAGAAGCCTCGACTATCGCAGATGCGGGTTCGCCCGAACGCGCAATGTCCTGAATATTGTAGGAATTGCCGGAAACCAGAGCCACAACGCGTGACGGCCACAATGCCGAAACGACGCAGGCTGCCCTTCCGCCCCAGTCATATCCGCCCACAACGGCGCGGGAAATACCCAGCGCATCCATGAGCATCAGCAAATCTTGGCCAAGAGCGGCCTGTTCACCGGATCGCAATGTATCAGGTGAAAGAAACCGGGTGGGACCATAGCCCCGAAGATAAGGCACAATGACTCTCGCGCCAGACTTCGCCAACTTTGGTGCTGCCTCGGCATAAGCATGCACATCATAGGGAAACCCGTGCAGCATGATGCAGGGCCAGCCATCCGTTGGCCCGTACTCTCGGCAGGTAACTTCCAGCACTCCGGCGTTGATGCAAAATTCTTTCATCACAGCTTCACCCCTTCGGTGGCACCAGCCATTCCACGACACCTTTTCCCCAGGTGCCAATGCCGAGCCGTTCCGCCAGGGCCGGAGCGATGATTTTCAATTCATCTTCCAGTCCAAACGGCGGATTGACTACAATCAGGCCCGATCCCGCCAGCCCGCCGCCATCGAATGACTCGCGCACCCGCAGTTCCACTTTCATGGTGGCGGGAATTTCCAGCGCTTGAAACGCTTCACAAATTTTCTCGGCGTAGTCGGCCCCCTTCACCGGATACCAGATCAGGAATATCCCGGACGCAAAGCGCCGGTGGCCAAATCGCAAAGCCTCCAGCACCAGTTCCTTTTCGTTCTTCACCTCATACGACGGATCAATCAGGATCAACCCGCGCCGCTCGGGTGGCGGCAGGTTGGCCTTCATCAATACCGTGGCGTCAATGCCGGTGATGCTGGCGCGCAGGTCGTTGTAATAGCGCTCCTTCATGGTGGCGTAATCATCAGGATGCAGCTCGTTCAGCGTGAAGCGGTCCTGCGGCCGCAGCAATTGCGCGATAACCTCCGGCGAGCCCGGGCATCGGGTCAGCCCGCCATCCGGATTGAGCCTCGCAATCACTCTGCGATAGGGCGTCAGCAGCGCCTCAACGTCAGGCGCAAACGCCGCCGGCATCTTGGCCACACCGCCTTCCCATTCCCGCGTCTTGCCTGCCTCAACACCATCCAGCGCATAGACCCCGACACCCGCATGGGCATCAAACACCCGGAAGGGTTTTTCCTTGCGCTTGAGATGTTCGATGATGCGCGTCATCACGATGTGCTTCAGCACATCGCCATGGTTTCCGGCGTGAAAGGCGTGGCGGTAATTCATGTGCGAAGCTCATGCCAGAACTGCAAGGCTTTGGCTATTCAAGAACCCGCCCAGCCGCTATGGCTCACTCATGACAGCCATCGCAGAAACAGCGCCCCGCCCCTCCTTCGCCATTCTGGTGGCGATCTCCGCCATCGGCCCGCTGGCGCTCAACCTGATGATCCCGTCC
>JANMHO010000144.1:0-2189 GCA_031375195.1 Rhodobiaceae bacterium | reverse complement strand
CTCGGATTGGTCGCCATGAAATGGCGAGGCGCCTACAACGCCAGCAAATTCGCCATCGAGGCCCTGAGCGACACCATGCGGCTGGAGCTGCGGGACGCCAACATCAAAGTTGTCCTCATCGAGCCGGGCCCAATCACCAGCCGCTTCACCGAACATGCCTTGCAGGCCTTTGACCGGAATATCGACGTAGCCAATTCCCATTACCAGGGCGCCTACGAGGCACAGCGCGCAAGACTGGGCAAAGGCGGCAGCAATCGCTTCAAATTGCCCCCGGAAGCTGTATTGAAAAAACTCATTCATGCCCTTGAGTCGCGGCGGCCCCGTGCGCGCTACTACGTGACAACACCGACTTGCATAATGGCTATCGCAAGGCGATTGCTTCCCCAGCGCATTCTCGACTATGTTTTGAACAAGGCTTCGGATCAATAGCAGGCAGTTTACCATGTGGGACTTTTCGATTGCGCGCACGCTTGCGGTAATGGCTCAAACCCTGCCCTACGTCCTGCTGCGGGTTGTCATCTATTTCGCCATCACATTCGCCTACATCATTGCCATGGGGGTAGGCGCAGGCATTGGTTACACGCTGGGGCTTGCTGGCAGTGACGAATTCCAGGGGCAGGCAACCTTTGTTGGCGGCATTCTGGGGTTTGGTCTGGTTGGAGGCGCTGTTTATTTCTTGCGCGAGTACCTGCTTTACATGGTCAAGGCGGGCCATATTGCCGTCATGACCGAACTGCTCTCTGGCCAAGGCATTCCAGGCGGACAGTCACAGATTTCCTATGGCGCAAAAATCGTCAAGGAGCGCTTTGTCGAGGCCAACGCACTTTTTGTGCTGGACCAGCTCATCAAGGGCGTGGTGCGGGCGATCACCGGCATTCTCGGCGCCATTTCGGCGATCCTGCCAATACCGGCGCTCCAGGGTTTTATGCGTTTTATCTCAACCATCATCCGCATCTCTGTCACCTATGTTGACGAGGTGATTCTCGCCTATAACATGCGCCTGCGATCAACCAATCCATGGGTGACCTCTCGCGCCGGCCTCATTCTCTATGCGCAGAATGGCTGGGTTATGGTGCGCAACGCAATCTGGCTTGCCATCATCAGCTGGATTGTGACGATCATCATCTTCCTCTTCATGATCGCTCCGGCGGGCGCCATATTGTATTATTTTCCGGGCGATTGGGGTGGCTATGGTTTCGTCGCGGCAATCATTTTTGCCTGGGCTTTCCGTTCAGCTTTGCTTGAGCCGTTCGGCATCGCCTGTCTGATGCAAGTCTATTTCAAAACCATTGAAGGGCAAACTCCCGACCCCGAATGGGAATCGCGCCTCACCCAGGTCTCCGACAAGTTCCGCAAACTCACCGAGCGCGCCAAACCAGCCATGGGCATGGCTTCCTCACACCCTGCCACCTCAGGAGCATGAATGAATATCTTTCAATATCTCGTACCCCTGGCGGTGATTGCTGTGGCCGTCGTACTGCTCATGGGCCTGTGGAACATGATGCGCGGCGGCTCGGTAAATCGCTCACAAACCCTGATGCGCTGGCGCGTCGGCCTGCAGTTCCTCGCCGTCATTGTCCTGATGGCTGCCCTGTGGTTCGCCAATAGATAGCTATTGAAATCGCCAAGGTGGCAACCCATATCGCCTGATCGACAGGGGTTAATCCATGGCAACCAACGAAACCAAAGTCACCAGGGAGTTCTGGCCAAAACTCAAAAGCTCGCTTGGAAAAGTCCCCTTCGCCGAAGATGTGGTGTCTGCCTTCTATTGCGCCTTTGATCCCGCGACACCGCTCCGTGTGAAAGGCATTCTGCTGGCGGCGCTGGCCTATTTCATCATGCCCTTCGATGTTATCCCGGATTTTATCCTGGGTCTGGGCTTTACTGATGACATGGCCGTTCTCTATGCCGCCTTCACGGCAATTCGAAATCACTTGCGCCCCGAACACCGCGACAAGGCAAGGGCTGCGCTTGAAAAACTCAGGGCGGAGAAACCTTAGCGCCCATCCGAAATGTTTCGAACCGCAAGGATCGGTTGTGATTCTCAAGGGATGTCTCGGATTTTCTCTCTTGGAACAAGCGATTGTTGTCTGTTACACTTATCTCCATGAACGCTGGCAGCAGGAGATTAACCACGATTGGCGTAGTTATTATTTTGACTATTGCGACTTTTGGGATGCTAGGTTTTT
>JANMHO010000135.1:0-3782 GCA_031375195.1 Rhodobiaceae bacterium | reverse complement strand
GTCACGAGCGAATAGTTGAGATCGCGGGCTTTCTGTTCCAGCGCTTGCATCAATAGCGTGCCAACGCCCTTCCGGCGGAAATCCCGGTGCACCAGAAGCTTGGCCACATCGCAGCGGTGCGGCTGATTGGGAGCCCAGGCCCTGATCATCAGAACCGTTCCGGCAATCACATTGTTTTCTTCGGCCACAAACTGAACAGTGGTTCCTGCCGAAATGCCGGGCAATTGCTTTCGCCAATAGTCCTCGGCCACCTTGCTGGAAAGCGGCGTCATGAAACTGACGCCAGCGCCTGATTCAACCGCATCAATCAGGATATCGCCAAGCCGGGGCACACAGTTCGCGTATTCCGAAGCTGTCAGCTCCCGCACCATCATGCGTTGAGGATCTCGATGGACTGCGGTGTGGAATCCGCCGCGATCCTGTAACAAACGGGGATGCCGGTTTCCAATTCACGCTTGAGGATTTGCTCCGGCGTCAGGCCTTCGATGGCCATGATGAGAGATCGCAATGAGTTACCATGGGCGGCCACCAGAACGGATTTTCCGCTCAAGACATGGGGCTGAATCTTGTGCATGTAGTAGGGGAGTGCACGGGCCAGCGTATCCTTCAGGCTTTCACCGCCTGGGGGCGGCACATCATAGGAGCGGCGCCAGATCAGCACTTGCTCCTCGCCCCATTTCTTGCGGGCATCATCTTTGTTGAGGCCGGTCAACTCGCCATAGTCGCGCTCGTTCAAAGCCTGATCGCGGGTTTCGGGCAGGCCTGTCTGGCCCAATTCTTCGAGCATGATTTTCAATGTGTGCTGGGCGCGGGTGAGCGCGCTGGTGAAGCATACATCGAACTTGCAGCCCCTGGCCTTGAGGCGTTGGCCCGCCTGATGGGCTTCCCTGACACCTTGCTCCGAGAGGTCAGGATCTTTCCAGCCGGTGAACAGGTTTTTCAGATTCCATTCGCTCTGGCCATGACGCACCAGCACAAGGGTTCCACTCATTATTCCAATCCCAAAACATCTGCCATTGAATAGAGGCCAGGCTTTTGATCCCTGGCCCAGAGCGCCGCCTTCACCGCGCCATAGGCGAAGAGGTCGCGGCTTTCAGCCTTGTGCGCGAGTTCGATCCGCTCGGAATTTCCTGCGAACATCACCTTATGGTCACCCACGACCGAGCCACCCCGCAACGTGGCAAAACCGATATCGCCAACGGGCCTTGCGCCTGTATGGCCATCGCGGGTGCGGATTGAACGCTTTGCGAGTTCGATGCCACGGCCTTCGGCTGCGGCTTTGCCCAGAAGCAACGCGGTGCCCGACGGCGCGTCAATCTTGTGCCGATGATGCATTTCAAGGACTTCAATATCAAATTCCTCGCCCAGGGCCTTGGCCGCTTTCTTGACCAGCGAGGCCAGAATATTCACACCCAGGCTCATGTTGCCGGATTTCACGATGCGCGCTGACTTTCCGGCGGCCCTGATTTTCTCTTCGCCTGCGGCATCAATGCCGGTGGTGCCAATGACATGCACGATGCCCGCACTGGCCGAATGCCCCACCAGTGAAAGGGTCGCAGCCGGCACGGTGAAATCAACAATGCCGTCAATATTTTTGAAAAGGGCTACGGGATCGTCCGTGATTGTGGCTCCGGTTTCGCCCATGGCGGTTCCCACAAGAGGCGAGCCCTTGGGTTCAAGACCGCCCACCACGGAACAGCCTTCGGTTTCATGGATAATGCGCGTGAGCACCCGGCCCATGCGCCCGCCAGCGCCAGCAATTGCAAGTTTCATTGTCATGGAACCGTTCTTAGCAATGAGATCGGAGGATGGAAAGCGTCTAAAATTCGTCATCCCGGCGAAAGCCGGGATGACAGAAAGGAGAGAAACACCACACTCTCTCAACGATCACAAGTCGTATTACAAACACCATGAGCGGCGGCCACCCGCATAACGTCTGGCGAGGCCTTCATCGACAAGTAATTCTCCCAACGAAAGTCCATTGCGCACAATTCGGCGGAGCTTGCGCCCATACTGATCTTCATCCCTTCCGCCGCTATGAACAATTTCGAAGGGGCCGGCATTGATAAGCTCAAGCAATCGTGACTTCGCCCGCAACCCGCGCTCCAGTTCGCTATCGCATTTGAAGTCGTGAATTTCCGGTGTATCTATATCTTCAATCCTGATCTTTGTGCCAGCATAACGGATCGTGTCGCCATCAATGACGCAATAGGACTGTGAGCTCCAACTGCAGAAATCAAATCTCTGGCTGATGGCCAGCCGGACGGGTGCAATTTCGGTGCCACCCAATTCTTTGGAACCAATATCAGGTCTTAGCAGCGCTATTCCTGCGGCCAGTGCTACCCACACAGGAACAGACAGGTAAACCCCACGCTGTTTTTTGCGCGGCGGGGCTGGCCGCTTTTTCGGGCGGGACCTGAACTGTAATATCTGCGCCATGACTGAGCGCAAAAATAATGCTCAAGCCATCAATGGCCGCATAATCCAATTTCTAAAATTTTAGCGATGCTGCTGATTGTGACTGTAAAGATAGCGTTAAACGCCCTCAACGATCACGATATCAGCCTCGCCCGCACCCGCACGCTTGGCTCTCGCTGCCTGGTATTCCGCCGAGTTGTAGCAGTCGAGAGCCGATTGCAGCGACGGGAACTCGATCACCACATTGCGGGGCCGGCCGCCTCCTTCCATCTGCTGGTGGGTGCCGCCGCGGGCCAGAATTGTCGCGCCATATTTCTTGAAGGCAATGGGCGCGTCACTGGCATAGTGCTTGTACTGGTCGGGGTTGGTCACGGTGACGTGGGCAATCCAATAGGCCTTTGGCATGCCTTAACTCCCGAACCCGTCCCAAAAGGCCTTGGCCTTGGCGAAGAAACCCTCGGACTCGGGACTGTTGTTGCGGTGTTCGGAATCAAATTCCTTGAGGATTTCCTTTTGGCGGCGCGACAGGTTCACCGGGGTTTCGACCGTCACCTGGATATACATGTCGCCCGACTGCTGGGACCGCAAGACCGGCATGCCCTTGGCCTTCAGGCGGAACTGCTTGCCGGTTTGGGCACCCTCCTGAATGGTGACACGGGCTTTCTTGCCATCGATGGTCGGCACCTCGATTTCGCCGCCAAGGGTTGCCACCGTCATGGAAATCGGCACCTTGCAGAACAAATCAGCACCATCGCGCTGGAAAAATTCATGGGGGCGCACGGTGAGGAAAATATAGAGATCGCCAGTTGGCCCGCCACGGACGCCCGCTTCGCCCTCATTGGCCAGGCGGATGCGGGTGCCATCTTCAACGCCTGGCGGAATATTGACGGAGAGATTGCGTTCCTTGGTGACACGGCCCTGGCCGCTGCACACAACGCAGGGGTCGGAGATCACCTGGCCCCGGCCCTGGCAGGTGGGGCAGGCGCGCTCAACGGTGAAGAAGCCGGATTGGGAGCGCACCGCTCCTGCCCCCTTGCAGGTCGTACAGGTCTTAGGCGCGGTTCCGGGTTTTGCGCCGGAGCCTTTGCAGGTTTCGCAGCCAATGGATGTGGGCACGCGAATTTGCGCTGACTTGCCGATGAAAGCTTCAGTCAGGGAAATTTCCATGTTGTAGCGGAGATCGGCGCCCCGTGCAGCACCACCGCCGCCACGCCCGCGCTGGCTGGTGCGCTGGCCGCCGCCACCGCCCATGAAGTCGCCGAACAGGTCTTCGAAAATATCCGTCCTGGAGGAATTGAATTCGGGGCCGAAGCCTGCACCGCCGGGCCCGCGCCCGCCGCCCGCGCCATTTTCAAAGGCCTGGT
>JANMHO010000127.1:0-2557 GCA_031375195.1 Rhodobiaceae bacterium | reverse complement strand
ATGGCGCGTTTTGCGATGCCGACGATGGGGCGGCGTTTGATAGCGTTGATCCTTCCACTGGCGCTGTGTGGGCGGTGATGCCAAAGGCCAGTGCTGCGGATACGGACCGCGCGGTGCGGGCAGCGCACGCCGCATTTTCGGTTGGGCCGTGGCCAGCGCTCACGGCAACGGCGCGGGGCAAGCTGCTTTACAAACTGGCTGATCTGGTAGCGCGGGATGCCTCCATTATCGCGGAACTTGAAACACGCGATACGGGCAAGGTGATCCGCGAGACAAAAGCCGTGACGGGCTATGTGGCCGAGTTCTACCGTTACTTCGCGGGTTTGGCTGACAAGATTGAAGGGGCGACCCTGCCCATCGACAAGCTGGATATGGAAGTCTCGACACGGCGTGAACCCCTGGGTGTTGTGGCGGCTGTGGTGCCGTGGAATTCACAAATGTTTTTGACCGCCACCAAGCTGGCGCCAGCGCTTGCTGCGGGCAACACAGTGGTGATCAAGGCCTCGGAAGATGGGCCGGCGCCATTGCTGTATTTTGCCAAGCTCATCCATGAAGCGGGATTTCCCAAGGGTGTTGTGAATGTTATCACGGGCATGGGGGTCGAGTGCGGCAGGGTTTTGACCTCGCATCCCCTGGTCGTGCGGATTGCGTTCACGGGTGGGCCCGAAACCGCAAGGCATGTGGTTCGCAATGCGGCCGAGAATTTCGCAGTGACGACGCTGGAGCTTGGCGGAAAATCTCCGGTTGTTGTGTTTGATGACGCGAATTTGGATTCGGCGCTCAATGGCGTGATTGCGGGAATTTGGGGTGCTACCGGGCAATCCTGTGTGGCGGGTTCGCGGCTGCTGATCCATGAATCGGCGCATGATGATTTTGTGGTGCAGCTGGCGAAGCGGGCAGGGGAGATCAAGATTGGACCGCCTCTCGACATGGCAACCGAGATGGGGCCGCTGGCAACATTGCGGCAACTGCAACGGGCGGAGAAACTGATTGCGGCGAGCGTTGCAGCGGGTGCCGTTGTGGTGACGGGCGGCAAGGCGCGTGGTGGGGCAGGGTATTATTTTGAACCCACAATTTTGTTGGCGCCTTCTGCCGAATTGCCCTGTGTGCGCGAGGAGTTTTTCGGTCCGGTTTTATCTGTGTTGAAATTCAGAACCGAGGACGAAGCCGTGGCTCTGGCCAATGGCACGGATTACGCCTTTGCAGCGGGCGTGTTCACCCAAAATCTGGGCCGCGCCCATCGCCTTGCGAAAAGCATCAGGGCTGGCGTTGTCTGGGTGAATACCTATCGCGCGGTTTCGCCCGTGGCGCCTTTTGGCGGCAATGGGCTGACGGGTTATGGGCGCGAAGGCGGACTTGATGCCATTCGCGATTATACGCGGACGAAATCGATCTGGATCAACACTTCGGATTTGCCGATGGCTGATCCCTTTGTCATGAGGTGAGCATGCGAACAGCGTTGATAACCGGCGGGGCGCAGGGGATTGGCGCCGCGATTGCGCGGAGGTTTTTGGGCGATGGATTTTCCGGCGTGCTTCTGGTTGACCGGAATCAGGAAAAATTGCTGGGCGTGCAAAATGAGCTTGGCAAGGCGGCGGAAATCCACTGCGGCGATTTGCGTGACAGCGCAACGCCAGCGGGCGCAGTCGCCAAGGCCATGAAAAATTTTGGCAGGCTGGACGTTTTGGTGAATGCGGCTGGCAACACGGAGCGCTGCGGCATTGAAGATACCACCCTTGAATCCTATGAGCGCTTGTTTGACGTGAATGTTAAGGCGCCATTATTCATGATGCAGGAAACGGCCAGGCACATGTCAGCGGTGAAATCTGGCGTGATCATCAATGTGGCCAGCATGCTGGCCCATGGAGGCCCGCCCAATCTTGCGACTTACTCGGCTTCCAAATCAGCGCTGATGACGCTTTCGCGCAATGCCGCCAATACCTTCAAGCGCGACGGCGTTCGCGTGTTCTGCATCAACCTCGGCTGGACGCTGACGGATGGCGAGCATGAATTGCAGACCGGTTTTCACAAGATGCCACAGGATTGGGCCGAGAAGATTGGCGCACGGATGCCGTTTGGCCGGTTGATTACGGCTGACGATGTGGCAGGCCTGTGCGCCTTCCTGGTGTCACCGCCAGCGCAAATGATGACCGGCGCCGTGATCGACTACGAGCAGATGCCGCTTGGCACATTCGACGAGCATCCGGCACTTAAGCCGTAAACAGATATCCTCATCCTGAGGTGCTTGCGCTCTTCGCGCGAGCCTCGAAGGATTGTTGCAGTGAGCCCTGAATTGACGATACTTCGAAGGCCACTCTGCGCGCGGCCACCTCAGTATGAGGGTGGGAGGGCCCCGCAGTGTGCGTTCACTTCTGTATGAGGGTTGGCGGGTCACTTGCCCTTCCACACGGGATCTCGTTTTTCGGCGAAGGCTTTGGCGCCTTCCAGCTGGTCTTCGCTGGAGTAGAGTTTATCGACTGTCGGGAGTTTGCGTTTGGTGACCATGTTGAAGGCTTGCTGGATGGGGAGATGCAGGGTTTCGCGCAGGGTTTCCTTG
>JANMHO010000108.1:0-7718 GCA_031375195.1 Rhodobiaceae bacterium | reverse complement strand
CATAGAACCGTGTCGCGCATGACGGGCATGTCCGCTTGGTTCCGAGTTCAGCATTGACCACGGGTTGATCCTTTCGAGATCGTGATTAGAGAGATGATTTGAGGCTCCCATGCCACGGGTTTTGCCGAATGTCAAAAGCCTAGGCGCGCCCAGGGGGTGACAGGCCAAATCAACCCGTGTATCGAAACGCCTGAAATGACCCATGCCCCCCATAAAACCCTGCCATTAGCCTCATCCCTCGCCCCGGGCCTCAACGGACGCATCAAGGTTCCCGGCGATAAATCCATGTCGCACCGCGCCCTGATGCTTGGCGCGATCGCCATTGGCGAGACGGCGATAAAGGGCCTTCTCGAGGCTGAGGATGTGGTGAATACGGCCAGGGCCATGGCGGCCCTGGGCGCCAAAACCAGCCGCGATGCGGCAGGTGTCTGGCATGTGCAGGGTGTGGGCGTGGCTGGCCTTCAATCGCCGGAAGCGCCGCTCGACTTTGGCAATTCCGGCACCGGCGTCAGGCTCGCCATGGGACTGATGGCGACAACGCCACTGGTGGCGCGCTGCGTGGGCGATGCTTCCCTGTCAAAGCGCCCCATGGGCCGGGTGACCAGGCCGCTTGAGCAGATGGGCGTCAAGTTTGAAACGGCGGAAGGCAACCGGCTGCCCCTCACGCTTCATGGCGCCAAGCATGCGGTGCCCATGACCTATGCTTTGCCGGTGGCCTCCGCCCAGGTGAAATCAGCCGTTCTTTTGGCGGGCCTCAATGCGCCGGGTATTACAACGGTGATCGAACCGGTGGCCACCCGCGACCACACCGAACGCATGCTGAAAGCCTTTGGCGCCAGGCTGACGGTTGCCGAAAAAGCTGGCGCCCGGCATATTTCCGTGGAGGGCCAGCACGAATTGAAAGCGCAAAACCTTGATATCCCGGGCGATCCCTCGTCCGCCGCTTTTCCTCTGGTGGCGGCGCTGCTGTGCGAGGGATCGGATATCACAATCGAAAACGTCATGCTGAACCCCACCCGCACCGGCCTGATCGTGACGCTGATGGAAATGGGCGCTGCCATCAAAATTGAAAATCGCAGGGTCTCGGGCGGCGAAGAAGTTGGCGACCTCCACATAAAATCATCCAGGCTGCATGGCGTCCGGGTGCCGGCATCCCGCGCGCCCTCGATGATTGACGAATACCCCATCCTCGCGGTCGCAGCCTCTTTCGCCGAAGGCACCACCCGCATGGAGGGCCTGGAAGAATTGCGCGTGAAGGAAAGCGACCGCCTCGCCGCTGTCGAAGCTGGCCTCCAGGCCAATGGTGTTTCAACCCAATCAGGGCCGGACTGGCTGGAAGTGACAGGCGGCGGCGCGCCCGGCGGCGGCAACGTCTTGACACACATGGACCACCGGATTGGCATGTCCTTTCTGGTGATGGGTGCGGCCTCGCGCTTTCCCACCAGCATTGATGACAGCAGTTTCATTGCCACCAGCTTTCCGGAATTTGTGGGGCTGATGAATGGCCTGGGCGCGAAAATCGCAGCGCCTGCCCGCCCGTGATTATCGCCGTTGATGGCCCCGCCGCCGCTGGCAAAGGCACCATTGCCCGCGCCCTGGCCCGGCATTTTGGCTATCATTTTCTCGATACCGGAACGCTCTACCGCCGCGTTGGGCTGGCGGTCCTGAAGTCCGCTGGCGATGCAACGGAAATTGCCCGCAGCCTGAATGACAGTCCCTATGATGATGCGGAGCTCAGAACCGAGGAAGTCGGCGCCATGGCCTCCGTCGTGGCCAGCATTCCCGCCGTGAGGCAGGCCCTTCTCGCCTATCAGAGGGAATTTGCAGATAGGGCTCCCGGAGCCGTTCTCGACGGGCGCGATATCGGCACCGTTGTCTGCCCCGCTGCCGATGTAAAAATCTACGTGACTGCTTCGCCGGAAGTCCGGGCGAAACGCCGCTGGGAGGAACTGAAATCCCTTGGCATGGATGCGGGCTTTTCAACGACGCTTGACGAAATACGAATCCGCGATGAGCGCGACAGCAGCCGCGCTGTGGCCCCCCTGCTGCCAGCGCCGGATGCCACAATCATCGATACATCGGACATGACCATTGAAGCCGCTGTCGCGGCGGCGGTCAGGGTGGTTGAGCTAGCTGCTTGAATCCTTCGGCCAGGCGAGCAGGAACGCCCAGAGGCAAATGACAAGAACGCCCCCCGCGATCGTCATCCAGAAGGGATCCCTGGTGTAAAACGCCTCGAAAGCCGCCCAGACCGCCACGACCGCGACAATCGCGATCCGGCGCCACAGGGGCTTGTAGAAGGGATGGCTCTGGTCAATGATTTTCATGGACGTTTACTAGGCGAACAGCCCTTCCAAGTCGAGGCCAAACCAGGCGGTTGCTCTCGCTTGGGGATTAAGCTATAGCGGGCGCCGTTGGAGGCCGCCTGCTTCACGCAGGTGAACATGATCGGGGTGCCGGACTGTCGCCAGTTCGCGTGCCCTTAATTGTTTCAGAATCTGCGCATTTCGTTAAGCCTCCGAGCTTCGCTGCAGGGCCTGGAATTTTCCCCGTGGGCATGTCACGCATGGCTTGCCCCGTAACCTTAGGACTTAATCCCGCCATGGCGAAATCCGTCGCTTCCATGAACCCCACCCGCGAAGACTTTGAAGCCCTCCTCACCGAAAGCTATCTCGACAATCCCGCCACCGAAGGCGTTGTCGTCAAGGGCCGGGTCGTCGCCGTAGAAAATGATTTTGTGATTATCGATGTCGGTTTGAAAACCGAAGGCCGCGTGGCGCTGAAGGAATTTTCCCAGCCCGGCAAGGATATCGCCATCAAGGCCGGTGACACGGTCGAAGTTTATCTCGAGCGCATTGAAAATGCTCTCGGCGAGGCTGTTCTCTCGCGCGACAAGGCGCGCCGCGAGGAAGCCTGGACCCGCCTTGAAGAAATGAGCACCAAGAACGAGCGCGTCGATGGCGTGATCTTTGGCCGCGTCAAAGGCGGCTTCACTGTTGATCTCGGCGGTGCCGTGGCGTTCCTGCCCGGCAGCCAGGTCGACATTCGCCCTATCCGGGACGTGGGCCCCTTGATGCATGTGGCCCAGCCCTTCCAGATTCTCAAGATGGATCGCCGCCGGGGCAACATTGTCGTGTCGCGCCGTGCCATCATGGAAGAAACCCGCGCCGAGCAGCGCTCGGAGCTCGTGCAGAACCTGGCCGAAGGCCAGATCGTTGACGGTGTGGTCAAGAACATCACCGACTACGGCGCCTTCGTTGACCTGGGCGGCATTGATGGCCTCCTGCACGTCACCGACATTGCCTGGAAGCGCGTCAATCACCCCTCCGATGTCCTGGCTGTCGGCCAGACCATCAAGGTGCAGATCGTCCGCATCAACCCCGACACCCAGCGCATATCCCTTGGCATGAAGCAGTTGGACAAGGACCCATGGGAACTGGTTGCCGGCAAATATCCAATCGGCGCCAAGGTTCGCGGCAGGGTGACAAATATCACCGACTACGGCGCGTTCATCGAGCTGGAAGATGGCATCGAAGGCCTCGTCCATGTGTCCGAAATGAGCTGGACCAAGAAGAATGTGCATCCCGGCAAGATTCTCTCAACCTCGGAAGAAGTTGATGTTCAGGTTCTCGAAATCGACAGCGCCAAGCGCCGCATTTCGCTTGGCTTGAAGCAGGTTCAGGACAACCCGTGGGAAACCTTCACCACGAAATATCCCAACGGCGCCATTGTTGAAGGCGAGATCAAGAACATCACCGAATTCGGCCTGTTCATAGGCCTTGATGGCGATGTTGATGGCATGGTCCATCTCTCTGATCTCGACTGGAAGCGCGGCGGCGAGGAAGCCATCAAGGATTACAAGAAGGGCGATACCGTCAAGGCCATCGTTCTCGATGTTGACCGCGAGAAGGAACGCATTTCGCTGGGCATCAAGCAGCTCTCCGGCGATCAGCCAAAGTCTGCCGCTGGTTCTGGCGTCAAGAAGGGCGACACGGTCACTTGCGAGGTGACAAAGGTTGAGGAAGCCGGTCTCGAAGTCAGGATCGCCGGCTCCGACATGACGGCCTATATCAAGCGCGGCGATCTGGCGCGCGACCGTTCAGAACAGCGCACCGAGCGTTTTGCCGTCGGCGAAAAATTCGATGCCAAGATCACGGTGTTTGATGCCAAGGCCCGCAAGATGAACGTCTCCGTCAAGGCGCTCGAAATTTCTGACGAGAAGGAAGCCGTCGCCCAATATGGCTCCTCCGATTCAGGCGCATCCCTTGGCGATATCCTTGTCGCGGCGTTGAAGAAAAAGGACGCCGAGGGCAAGGAATAGGTCGTCCTGTTTGTGGTATCTCCGCCCGGCTGGTGGCCGGGCGGCTCAAGCCTTGGAGTAATGCGATGTCAGTGAGCCAGGCAGAATTGATCGTGGACCGCAGGCAAATGAAGGCCCGGCTGTTCCGCTGGCGCATTGCCGCGGTTATGGCGGTATTTGTGGCCTTCGCCTCCCTGTTTTGGACTGGCGGCGATTTCAAGAAATATTCCAGCCATATCGCCCGGGTGCGCATTGAGGGCCTGATCACCGGCGATCAGGCAACGCTCAATCTGCTGGATGAGATCGCCAATTCGGAAAAGGTTGCCGCCGTCATTATCCGCATCGATAGCCCGGGCGGCACAACCGCAGGCTCCGAAGCCATCTATGAAAAGATCAGGGTGATCGCCAAAGACAAGCCGGTGGTGGCCGTCATGGATACGGTGGCGGCATCGGGTGGCTATATCACGGCGATTGCCGCCGAATATATTGTGGCCCGCGGCAATACAATTACCGGCTCGATCGGCGTTATTTTTTCCTTTCCCGAAATATCCAAGCTGCTGGATACACTGGGCATCAAGATGGAGGAGATAAAGTCCGGCGAGTTGAAAGCCGAACCATCGCCCTACAAACCCGTGACCGACAGGGCCCGCCAGGTTTCCAGTGAAATGGTGCAGGAGTCTTTTGGCTGGTTCACCGGGCTGGTGGCGGAGCGCCGCAATCTTTCCATTGAGCGCGTCAAAGTTCTGGCCGATGGCCGCGTTTATACGGGCCGCCAGGCTGTGTCCGCAAAGCTCATTGATGCCTTGGGTGGCGAAGAGGTGGCCCTTGAATGGTTGCAAACCAGGAAGAGCGTGTCGAAAGACCTGGAAGTTCTCGATTGGGTCAACCCCATAAACGTCGATCCAACGGGCCTTGGTTTTTCAGTGGCGGACACGGTCATCCAGCTATTGGGCTTCGGCGGGCTGAAACGAAGGGTTGAGAGCGCAAGGCTTGACGGCCTGCTCGTGCTTTGGCACCCTCAGCTTTGACACCCCAAGAGAGATAGGCCAGAATCATGATCAAATCGGAACTTGTCCAAAAAATCGCCGATGGCAACACCCATCTTTATCACCGCGACGTCGAGCGCATCGTGAACAAGGTCCTGGATGAAATCATCCGCGCCATGAAAGATGGCGAGCGCGTGGAACTCAGGGGTTTTGGCGCGTTCTCGGTCAAATCCCGCAGCGCCCGCACGGGCCGCAATCCGCGCACGGGTGGCGCCGTCGAAGTCACGCCCAAGCGCGTCCCGTTTTTCAAAACCGGCAAGGAACTCAGGGCGCGATTGAACAGCAAGCCCGAATAATGTTGCGGCGTATCCTTCGCTGGGCAGTGGGCCTTCCCATCGCATTGGTTGTGATTTCATTTGCCGTGGCCAACCGGCAGTGGATCACCGTTTCATTTGATCCTTTCTCCAGGGATGCGCCGTTTGCAGCCATGGATGTTCCACTCTGGGTGCTGTTTTTCTGCGGTGTTTTTTTTGGCCTGATTGCGGGCTGGATCGCCTGCTGGATGGCCCAAGGCAAATGGCGGCGCTCCGCCAGGGAGGCGCGCCGCGAGTTGAAGCTGACGCAGGCCTACTCCAGTCAATTGGATCACCGGGCCACAACTGCTGAAGACAACATGCCATGAAGGTTATTTCGGCGGCTGAGCTTGCCGGCATTGCGGACTACAAATCAATCGTTGAAGCCTTGCGCGACGGTTTCAAGGCCGACATCGAAACACCGGTTCGCCATCACCACGAAATCTCCAATGTGTCGACACTCCTCCTGATGCCAGCCTGGTCAAAGGCCTGGGCCGGATTGAAAACGGTGGTGGTCAAGACAGACAATGCGGCCATGAACCTGCCAACGGTGCAGGCAAGCTATCTGCTGATCGACAACGCGACTGGCGCGGCCGTGGCACTTCTTGATGGCACCGAATTGACGCGCAGGCGCACTGCCGCCGCGTCAGCGCTTGCCGCCGACTATTTGGCGCGTCCCGATGCATCAAATCTCGTGATCGTTGGCGCTGGCGCATTGGGCGCTCATTTTGTGAAGGCCCACGCCGCCGTGCGGGACATCAAGAAAGTTTTCATTTACAACCGGACAATCGGCAAGGCTGAGAAACTCAGCGCTGAATTGAAACGCGAAGGCGTGGATGCAGTGGCTGTATCAGATTTGGAAAAAGCCGTGCGGCAGGCCGATATTGTGAGCTGCGTTACAACCTCAACAGCGCCGGTCGTAAAGGGTGAATGGCTGAAACCTGGGACCCACGTGGATCTCGCGGGGGCTTTCAAACCCGCAATGCGCGAAACCGACGGCGACGTTGTGGCGAAGTCACGGGTCTTTGTTGATACCAGGCATGGCGCGGAGGCCGAAGCCGGCGATCTGCTGCAGGCAAGGGACGAGGGCAAATTTGATTTCAAAAATATTCAGGCTGACCTCCACGAGCTCTGCCGGGGCACTGTGAAAGGCCGCAAAACCGCTGCGGAAATCACCCTGTTCAAGTCCTGCGGCTCAGCCGTTGAAGACCTCGCGGCTGCCATCATGGTGTATTTGCGCTGCAAATGATTTGCGGCTAACGAAGGCCCATGAAGCCCTCAAACCCCATCTGTGTGGCCCTCGACACGCCCGAAATCGACAAGGCCCGCGCACTCGCGAAGGCCTTGGCTCCCCATGCGGGCTACTTGAAAATCGGCATGGAATTTTTTTATGCCCACGGGGCCAGGGGCTATGAAACAGTCGCAGCCCAGGGCCTGCCGATTTTTCTTGATCTCAAGCTTCATGACATTCCAAACACGGTGGCCTCAGCCATGAAAGCCCTGATGCAGCTCTCGCCCCGGCCGGCGATCGTCAACCTCCATGCGCAGGGCGGAATGCACATGATGCAGGCGGCGGCAGAAGCTGTGGCCGGCCGTTCCAAGCTCATTGCCGTGACCATTTTGACCAGCCTTGCAAACGACGATATTTGGGCCACCGGATTCGACCGGTCCCACGACACGGAAGGCCACGCTATCTCCCTGGCAAAGCTCGCAGGACTTGCGGGCCTCGATGGGGTCGTCTGCAGTCCCCACGATCTGGCAGGCATTCGCGCTGCCATTGGCCCGGATTTTCTGACCGTGGTTCCGGGCATTCGCTCCGCTGAATTGGCCTCTGACGATCAAAAGCGCGTCGCCACGCCGCAATCGGCTGTGAAATCCGGCGCGGATATTCTGGTGATTGGGCGCGCCGTGACAAGCGCTGCCGATCCTGCAGCCGCGGCGCAAAAAATCCTGGGCGAACTCAGCCATGGTTAAAGTCAAAATTTGCGGGCTGTCGACTTTGGAGGCCGTGGACACGGCGATTGATGCTGGCGCCGATTTTATCGGCCTGGTGTTCTTTGCGAAAAGCCCGCGCAACGT
>JANMHO010000097.1:0-4214 GCA_031375195.1 Rhodobiaceae bacterium | reverse complement strand
TTCGGCAAATACCGCGCCCAGTTGTCAATGATGGTCTTGGCGCGCGACGAGCTGGTGTATTTGCAATGCCGTGACAGCAGCTCGAAAATCCGTGTGGCATCGTTCTTGTCCATGTGTGCCGTGACATCAACCAGGCCATGGGCTTCGAGATCGCCACCGTGGTGATGCAGGCGTTCGATAGTGGCTTCCTCATCGGGAACGGGTTGCAGATCAACCATGGCAAGATTGCAGCGTTGGGCGAAATCGCCCGTTTCGTCGAGCACGTAAGCCACGCCACCCGACATGCCGGCGGCAAAGTTGCGGCCCGTATCGCCGATCACCAGCACGCAGCCCCCGGTCATGTATTCGCAACCGTGATCGCCCACACCTTCAACAACGGCAACAGCGCCAGAGTTCCGCACCGCAAAACGCTCGCCCGCAACGCCCCGCAAATAGCACTCGCCGGTGATGGCGCCATACAAAACCGTGTTGCCCACGATGATGGATTTTTCCGGCACGAAACCAATCTTGTCCTGCGGCTTGATGATGAGCTTGCCGCCAGAAAGACCCTTGCCGACGTAATCATTGGCCTCGCCTGTTAAATCCAGCGTCACACCATGGGCTGCCCAGGCGCCAAAGCTTTGGCCCGCGACACCCGAGAGCCTGACTGTGATCGTATCTTCGGGAAGGCCGGCGTGGCCGTAACGCTTCGCCACTTCACCAGACAGCATGGCCCCTGCTGTGCGGTCTGAATTGCGGATCGCCGTTTCAATGACCACCGCCTTTCCGGACTCAAGCGCGGGCTTTGCCTGTTCAATCAGCTTGCGATCAAGAATGTGGTCGATACCATGATCCTGCGTTGTAACTCTCTTCGTCGCAATCGGTCCCTGAACGTCAGCCTTGGCAAAAACTTTCGAGAAGTCGAGGCCCCGGGCCTTCCAGTGGCTGATGGCTTCCTGCTGGTTGAGCCACTCGGTGGCGCCGATCAATTCATTGTAGGTCTTGACGCCCATGGCGGCCATCAGTTCGCGGAGTTCCCCGGCGACGAAAAAGAAATAATTGATGACATGCTCTGGCTGGCCCTTGAAGCGCTTCCTGAGTTCCGGATCCTGGGTGGCAACGCCAACCGGGCAAGTGTTCAAATGACACTTCCGCATCATGATGCAACCCGCCGCAATAAGCGGCGCCGTGGCAAAGCCGATTTCATCAGCTCCCAACAGGGCTGCAATCAGCACATCGCGGCCCGTGCGGATGCCGCCATCGGCCTGCACGGCGATGCGGCCCCGCAGATCATTGGCAACCAATGTCTGCTGGGTCTCAGCCAGCCCGATTTCCCAGGGCGAACCTGCATGCTTGATGGAAGTCAACGGCGAGGCACCCGTGCCGCCTTCATATCCTGATATTGTCACATGGTCCGCATGGGCTTTCGAAACACCGGCGGCCACCGTTCCAACTCCCACTTCGGATACCAGCTTCACCGAAACCTGGCCCGCCGGATTGACATTCTTCAAATCGAAAATCAGCTGGGCCAGATCCTCGATGGAATAGATGTCGTGGTGCGGCGGGGGCGAGATCAAGCCCACACCCGGCGTTGAATGGCGCACTTTGGCAATCACGCTGTCAACCTTATGGCCCGGCAGTTGCCCGCCCTCGCCGGGCTTGGCGCCCTGGGCCATCTTGATCTGCATCATGTCGGAATTGACGAGATATTCCGCTGTCACGCCAAAGCGGCCAGAGGCCACCTGCTTTATGGCCGAGCGCATGGAATCACCATTGGGCAGCGGCTTAAAGCGATCCGCTTCTTCGCCACCTTCGCCCGTGTTGGATTTGCCGCCAATGCGGTTCATGGCAATGGCCAATGTCGTATGCGCCTCGCGGCTGATGGAACCAAACGACATGGCCCCCGTCGAGAACCGCTTGACGATGGACTTGGCAGATTCCACTTCTTCGAGTTCAACGGGCTTCACGCCCATCTCTTCGGCAGTCTTGATTTTGAACAGCCCGCGCATGGTTTTAAGGCGTTCGGCCTGCTCGTTCACATGGCGCGCAAACGCCCGGTATTTGTCCACCGAGTTGCCGCGCACCGCGTGCTGCAAATTGGCAACCGTGTCGGCATTCCACACATGGGCCTCGCCCCGGATGCGCAAGGCATAGTCACCGCCCACATCCAATGCGGTTTTGAGAACCGGGTTGAGCCCGAATGCATCTTCATGGCGGCGGAAGGTTTCCTCGGCAATTTCAGCCAATCCCACGCCTTCAATCTGGGTCGCCGTTCCGGTGAAATACTTGGCCACAAACTCGGTTGAAAGACCAATGGCATCAAAAATCTGCGCCCCGCAATAGGATTGATAGGTGGAGATGCCCATCTTCGACATGACTTTGAGAATGCCCTTGTCAACCGCCTTGATGTAACGCTTCCCCGCTTCGTAGGGGGTGACTTCATCTTCCAGCTCGGACGCCATGCCCTCCAGCGTCTCGAACGCCAGATAGGGGTTGATCGCTTCCGCGCCATAGCCTGCCAGGGTGCAGAACTGGTGCACTTCGCGGGGTTCGCCCGATTCAACCACCAGGCCAACGGAGGTGCGAAGGCCTTTGCGGATAAGATAATGGTGCGTGGCAGAGGTGGCCAGCAAGGCCGGAATGGGAATGCGCTCGGCGGACACGGCGCGGTCTGAAAGGATGATGATGTTGAAACCGTCCTTCACCGCGCGCTCGGCGAGGGCGCAGACACTGTCAAGCGCCGCTTCCATATAGTCGGCGCCATTGGCCACATCATACGTAATATCGATAGTCGCGGTGCGGAACGGGTTCTCGCGCACGGCCCCGATGGTGCGAATGCGCTCCAGCTCCTCATTGGTGAGAATGGGTTGCGAAACCTCCAGGCGCATGTGTGTTGAGGTACCTTCAAGATCGAGCAGGTTCGGCCTTGGCCCGATGAACGAGACAAGCGACATCACCAGCTCTTCACGAATGGGGTCGATGGGCGGATTGGTAACTTGCGCGAAGTTCTGCTTGAAATAGGTATCCAGCATTTTGCAGCGGTCAGAGAGAACTGAAATGGGCGCGTCGTTGCCCATGGAGCCCAGAGCTTCCTGCCCGGTTTGCGCCATGGGAGCCATCAGGATTTTCAAATCCTCCTGGGAGTAGCCAAACGCCTGCTGGCGATCCAGCAAGGGAATTGCAATTTTGGGCCGCCGGGTTTTTGCCTTGGGCAGGTCACGCAGCACGACCTGAGTGCGCTTCAGCCAGTCCTTGTAGGGGTGGGCGGTTGAAAGCGTTTTCTTGAGTTCATCATCCGAGATGATGCGCTTTTGCTCAAGATCGATGAGCAGCATCTTGCCGGGCTGCAGACGCCACTTATGGGTAATGCGTTCTTCAGCAAACTGCAGGCAGCCCATTTCGGATGCCAAAAGCACAAAGCCATCATCGGTAGTCAGATAGCGCGCGGGCCGCAATCCGTTGCGGTCCAGCGTTGCACCGATCAAACGGCCATCGGTGAATGTCATGGCAGCCGGGCCATCCCATGGTTCCATGAGGGCCGCATGGTGTTCATAGAAAGCGCGGCGATCTTCATCCATCAGCGGATTGCCAGCCCAGGCCTCCGGAATAAGCATCATCATGGCATGCGGCAGGGAATAGCCACCCATGGTCAAGAATTCGAGCGCGTTGTCAAAGCACGCCGTGTCCGATTGGCCCTCATAGGAAATGGGCCACAGCTTGGACAGGTCTTCACCCAACACTTTGGATTTCATATTGGCCTGGCGGGCCGCCATCCAGTTGTAGTTGCCGCGCACCGTGTTGATCTCGCCATTGTGGCAGACAAAACGATAGGGATGCGACAGCGGCCAGCTGGGGAACGTGTTGGTTGAAAAGCGCTGGTGAACGAGGGCCAGCGCGGACTCAATGCGCGGATCAACCAAATCCCTGTAGTAGGAGCCCAGATCCTTGCCGAGCAGGAGGCCCTTGTAAACAATGGTGCGGCTGGAAACCGAGACGGGATAATAGGTGCGTGCCTTGGCGCCCAGAACCTCGAGCACCCGGTTGGACACGACCTTGCGGCAGACGAAGAGCTTGCGCTCGAAATGGTTCTCATCGCGGATGGTGGGGCCGCGCCCGATAAACACCTGGCGGTGGAAAGGCTCGGTGCCTTTGACCGAATAACCGAGGACGGATGAATCAACCGGCACATCGCGCCAGCCTAGGACCTTCAGGCCTTCTTCGCGCGTGGTTTCCCA
>JANMHO010000089.1:0-6250 GCA_031375195.1 Rhodobiaceae bacterium | reverse complement strand
TGCGCTGTTCTCATTTCACCTAGTTTCTCGCAGAATGCGGCCTGTTCAGCCGCTTTGACTTCGGCATCAGGGCCGTGGACAAATACTAACGCTTCGGCAAATTGCATGTAGCCGGACTCCCGCATCTTCGCCTCCCTAGTTTATTGTTGTTTCCGATCAGCTGGCTATATGACGCCTGATTGTTGCGAAGTTATGACGTGCCTAACTTTTCCACCGAATTCCGATTTTGTGCCCGACCTGTTTTGGAATAGGCAACGACTTGTGGACTTCGCGCATGATTTTGAATTTGGCCAATATTTCATCCGGAAAGGGCGACGATCTCTTCGTTGTCATATCAACATGCATCACGATAATTTCATTCACGCATGCTATCCAGTTTTCTGCGGCGTGATGCATCTGTTGTACGTAGTGCAGACGCTTTGTATCATAATCCAAAATTTGCGTGGTGATCACGACCTGATCTTCAGCGCGAAGTTCGCGGATATAGCTAACGTGAGCCTCCAAAGTGAAATAGGAATTTCCGGTTCGTTTTACGTAGCCGGGCCCAAGTCCAAGTGAAGCCAGGCCCACATCTGAATCCCGGTCAAACAACACATTGTAGTAAGCCATGTTGAAGTGGCCATTGTAGTCAATCCACTGGCTTTCAATGCTGTAGGGCTGACTTATGATCGGGGCCGGAATATTCATCGCAATTTTCAACTCATCTGCTAGTTATGCCGAATGATTACACAGGATCGCAAAAATAGCACCCAGCAAACAATCGCGGAAATCCGGGAATTTATGGGCGATAGGCTGTCAACTTCCGTGGCGGTGCGGGAACAGCATGGCAAGGACCAGACCTGGGCCGCAGGCGCGCCGCCCGATGCGGTGGCGTTTGTTGAAGAAACAGTGGAAGTGCAAAAGATCGTCACGATATGCGCCAAGCACCAGACGCCGATTATCGCCTATGGCACCGGCACCTCTCTGGAAGGCCATATCACGGCGCCATTTGGGGGAATCACCGTCGACACTTCCAAGATGAATCGCATTCTTGCGGTGAACGCCGCTGATCTTGATGCGCGGGTTGAGGCTGGGGTTACACGCAAGTCCCTGAATGTTCATTTGCGCGATCAAGGGCTGTTCTTTCCCATTGATCCCGGCGCTGACGCAAGTCTTGGTGGCATGGCGGCAACGCGGGCTTCGGGCACCAATGCGGTGCGTTACGGCACCATGCGGGAAAATGTCATGAGTCTCACTGCCGTGATGGCCAATGGTGAAATTGTGCGGACGGGAACGCGGGCCAAAAAATCTTCAGCGGGCTATGATCTCACACGACTGTTGGTCGGCTCGGAAGGAACGCTTGGAATTATCACGGAAGTGGGCCTGAAGCTCTATGGCATTCCGGAAGCCATAACGGCGGGAGTTTGCTGTTTTCCTTCGAACGAAGCAGCGTGCAATGTGGCAATCGATACGATCCAACTCGGCATTCCGGTAGCGCGCATTGAGCTGGTGGATGAGGAACACATCAAGGCGATCAACGCCTATTCGAAGCTTGAACTCAAAGTCGCGCCGACGCTGTTTCTGGAATTTCATGGAACAGCGGCTTATGCGCGCGAACAGATTGAGAGTTTCCGCGAAATTGCCGAGGGCCACGGTGCCGGCGCCTTTGAGTGGGCCGAGCGGGAAGAGGACCGCCAGAAGCTTTGGCAGGCGCGCCATGATGCATTTTGGGCGACGCGCGCTATCGCACCCGGCAAGCAGGATGTGTTTGCGACGGATGTGTGCGTTCCCATTTCACGGCTGGCGGAGTGTGTGACCGCGACGCAGGAGGATTTGCGCAGCAACAGTCTTTATGGGCCTATTATCGGCCATGTGGGCGACGGCAATTTCCATGTGGTGTTGTTCTGCGACCCTGCGGATGCTGCGGAAGTGGGCCGCGTCAAAGGTTTCTATGAACGGCTTATCCACAGGGCGATTGCCATGGACGGCACTTGCACCGGCGAACACGGGGTGGGAAGCGGCAAGATAAAGTTCATGGAAGCCGAGCATGGCAAGGGGATTGCCGTCATGCGGCAGATCAAACAGGCGCTTGATCCGCTCAACATCATGAATCCGGGGAAAATACTTGCCTTGTGAATGACGCAAAGACTTGCGACTTCATAGGGAAATCCTATTGTAACGCATCATGAGAGTCTGGAAGTCACCGGTTTTCTATTTCGGCGTCGTTCTTGTGCTGGTTGTTGTCAGCGCATTAATGGCGCCGTTTGTGGTGAATTGGGATGGCTATCGCGCTGATCTGCAAGCCTTCGGCGAAAAGCTGACGGGCCGCAAAGTTGAAATTGCGGGACCTATCAATGTCAGGCTGTTTCCTTGGCCCAAGCTCACGGCGGGTGATGTCCGGCTGGCAAACCCGGCAGGTCACGCGGAGCAGTGGTTTGCCACCGCCGACAAAATCACCATCAGCATGACGCTTGCGGCATTGCTGAACGGGGTTATCCAGGTTGAAGGCATTGATGTTGAAAAACCGGAGATCAAGCTGCGCCGCACGCTTGAGGGCGTCGGCAACTGGAATTTCGAGCCGACTGAAAACATCCGGAATAACCGGCTGCTCGAGCATGTCATGCTCGACAAAATCACCATCACCTCCGGTTCCATCCAAATGGTTGATGATCGCCGCGGCGATAACGCCCGCCTCGAAAATCTGAACGGGACTTTTTCCGCCGCCAATTTCGCCGGGCCTTGGCGCTCTACCGGCTCGTTCACCTATAACGCCTTGCCGCTGTCCTTCACGGCGAGCACAGGCGAGTGGGCCACGGAAGAGCCATTGCGCCTGGCCTTGCGTGTTTCATCGCTGCTGAGCTCTGGTTATTCCTATGCGGTTGAAGGCTTGCAAGGCAGGGACAAGTTTGATGGAACGCTCCGTATTGCGCCAGTCGAAAATGAGGGGGGCAAGGGAGATACGGAAGGGCAGTTTCGCCCGGTCACGCTCAAATCCAAGGTCGCCGCAGATTTCAACACGATTGCATTGACTGATGTTGAAATCAGGCCGGCGGATGTCAAGGACCAGGGAACGCTGCTGGCGGGCAACGCCAGTTTCACTATTGGCAAGGTGATCATGGCCGAGGCCAAGCTTACAGCACCGCGGGTGGATTTCGATGCGCTGGCGGGGGCCGGTTCACGGCGCTTGCTGCGTGATGGCGGCGGGTTGTCCCTGGTGAATGGGCTTCTCACGACGCTGCCTCACGATGTTGAGCTGAGATCGTCGGTCAAGGTTTCGGCATTGCGGGCGGGCGGCGAAATTCTCGAGAACGTCCTGCTTGATGTTTCTGCCAACAGGCAGGCGGTTCGCATTCATGAATTGTCGGCGTCGATGCCGGGGCGTTCGCGCTCCCTGTTCAGGGGTGTGTTTTTTCCGGGTGAGAGATTTGCCGAACTGGCGGGTGATCTCGCCCTTGAATCGCTTGATGCGCGCCAGCTTTCACGGTGGCTGTGGCCTGATCGCAAGGCTGAAATCAACAAGTCATGGACAGGGAGCCGGGGCCGCCTGAAATTGCAGACCGCTGTGGCGCTCACGGCTTCAAAACTCGACTTTCAGAACATGGATTATGAGCTGGATGGCGAAACGGGCAGGGCCAATCTGGCCATTCTGGTGAATGGTGAACGCCCGATCATTGATTTTCATGTGGCTGCTGAAACCATTGATATTGACAATTTTGTCACTGATGGCCTTGTGGCACTTTCGCCAAATGGCGAGGCCAGCCTGTCAGGCATCATGGAAAACTTTGTCAATGAACAGGTGAAGCGTGACTTGCGGTTTGCGCTGGAGGCTACAACACTCCGGCTCAATGGCGTTGAAACCAAAGATGTTGCAGTGGAATTGGAAACCACTGTCAAGGGATTTGATCTCAAAAAACTTGAAATAGGTTTTGCTGATGGCGCGAGGCTTAGCGCCAGTGGTTTGTTCCTGAGCACGTCCAACGGCGCCGACGGCACCGCTGGCATCGAGATTACTGCCGAAGACCCACGGCCACTGTTGCGCTTGAGCGGGCTTCTACCGAGGGAAAACGATCCTCCATGGGCAGCCGTTCTTGGCAAGACGGATGTGAAGATTGATCTTCAGGCGAAACCATCAGGCGTTGAACCTGCAACCAGATACAGCGTGGCGGGCATGGTTGGGGATCTCAAGATTTCGTCGGATGGCAATATCGTTTCATTGGAAGAAGGCGGAGGCACGGGCATAACGGGGGTTACGGAATTGCACAGTTCGGCAAGTTCCACGATCTTCGCGCTCATGGGGATTCGCACGGATATTTCTGATAGGATTCCGGCCAGGCTTATTGTGACCGCCGACGGAAAATTCGGGGATGCTTTCAAGGTTAGTGTTGATTTTGATGTTTATGGCTCAAGGCTGCATTTCTCGGGCTCCCTGGATTCGCGTGTGGCGGGCTGGGGCGCGGCGGGAAAACTCGCTTTGGCGAGCGAAGATGCAAAGGATTTTCTGACCGCATTGAAAGTTCCCGCAAATGCGGCCCATGGCGGCGGACTTTCCCTCAATGCAAAGGTGGATACGGTTGCAAATATCGTTACGTTTGACGAAATTGAAGCCAAATACGCGGATCAGACTTTCGGCGGAACACTGGCTCTGGAGGACGGCCGCAAGATTACCGGGGAGTTCACGGCGAGCAACGTCTCGCTGGTGGACGTGATGGCCCCCATATTCTTGCCGTGGAGTGGCAAAGTCGCAAGCCTTGAACAAACCTTTGCCAAAGGCCTTCCCTTCGACTTGACCGGAGAGCTTTGGATCAGGCCCACAACGCTGACGGTCTATCCCGGGCTGGATGTGAACGAAGTGCAGGTGGGCATTACTGGCGATGACGTTGAATCGCGCATCACGGTTTTCGCAAAGACAGCGGAAAACGGAAAAGTCGCCGTTGAGATTGCCTCAAGGCAAGATACGGCAACGCAGAAATTATCAGGCCATATCCTGCTGCCCTTCGATCTTTCGCAACAGCTCAAGTTGAGCGATGGAACCGCAGTTGCTTCCGGCGAGGTGAATGTCGACCTTATGTTTTCGGGCGAGGGTCGCAGTCCCGGCGCGGTGCTCGCTGGTTTGAATGGGAGCGGGTCATTTTCGCTTGCCAACGGGAAACTCCTGAATATTTCACCTGAGAATTTTTCAAAAAATGTCGCTGGCGCGAAAGATGCAAAGACGTTGAGCGACATATTTGTTTCACTGCGCAAAGGCAATGGCGTGGTGATCGGGGCCGTGTCTGGCGACTTGAAAATTGATGGGGGTGTTGCAACTGTTGCACCGTTTGGCGCGAACACTGTTGATGCGGATGTTTTGATCAAGCCAAGCATGGAACTGGTGGATGGTCTCATTGAGATAGATGTCGGGCTTGATCTCAAGGCCTCGGCCAATTTGCCACCGATGGAGATTTCCTACGCTGGGCCTCCATCGCAGCTGTCATCCCGTGAAGACACGACCGCGCTGGCCTCATTCCTGGGATTCAAAGTTTTGCAGCAAGGTGTTGATGACCTGGAAAAAATCCAGGCGGAGCAGCAGCGCCTGGCAATCGAGGAGGAGAACCAGCGCAAGAGTGACCAGGAACGGTTGGAGGCGTTTTATGCCCAGCGCGTTGAGCTGCGGCTGCGCTTGCGGGAGCTTAGAACCCACGCCAACCAGCAAGCGCTGGATGCTGAACAGGCAAAAATTGAGCAGGCGCGGCTGATCAAGGAAGGCGAAGAACTTAACCGCCTGGAGCTCCGTCAACGCATGCGTGAATTGAGATTTTTCCGCAAGCTGTTGGCGGATGCGACGAGGCCCGCCGCGCCGGTGAAGCGGAAAGTGAAACCGGCAGAGACAATACAGGTTCCAGTGATCCTGGTTCCGCCGTTTGTGCCCTAGCGCGCTTCCCGGCAAGCCGGAAACGGCTTGCCGAAAAGGAATCGCGCCAGATCACTATGTCAGAGCAAATCCTTATCGCAAAAGTCTGCAACTTTTGCGGGATTTGCCCTAGCTGTTCCTTCCGCGCTTGAACAGCCAGACGCGAATAGCGCTGGAGAGGTTCCTTTTGCCGCGGCTCTGGTCCAACTCGCCCACGATGCTGGCGATTGTGCGGTTTTCGGTGGTGGCTGCTTCCTGCAAGGCATGCCAAAATTCTGGCTCAAGCGAGAGCGACGTACGGTGACCGGCGATGGTGAGGGAGCGTTTGTGGTCCTTGACCATCAGTCTTCGCGTTTGTGATCTTCGAGCTGTTTGGTTTGCAGT
>JANMHO010000083.1:0-3945 GCA_031375195.1 Rhodobiaceae bacterium | reverse complement strand
GCCAACTGAAGCCTTGGCGCTCGAAGATTCTGGCCTGCGCCGCTGGATCATCGTTGAACACCGTTGCCTCTGCCATGTCGCCCAGTTTGAGGCGCACGCATTGGCCGTCTTTCAAGTCAATGGCGGGAAACAGGATCATGGCTTCCACGCCAGGAAATTCGCGATGAAAGCGAGGCCCAGGGCCTGACTCTTTTCCGGATGGAATTGTGTGCCCACCATGTTGTCATAGCCCACAATCGCAGTAATCGGACCCGCATAATCGGTGGTTGCCACAACATCGCTGTCGAGCGTTGCTTCGAGTTGGTAGGAGTGGACGAAATAGGCGTGGAGCCCCTGCTCTCCCAATTCAATGCCATTGAGAAGTTTGTGGCTGCCATGGGCGGAAAGCGTGTTCCAGCCCATATGGGGAATTTTCAAATTGCCGTCCGCGGGCTCTATCTTCCTCACATCGCCGGCGATCCAGCCCAGCCCCGGCGTCACATCATGTTCGAGGCCGCGCGTCGCCATCAACTGCATGCCAACGCAAATTCCAAGGAAGGGCTTGCCGCGCACGATCACCTGTTCCTGCAAGGCTTCGCGCATGCCGGTGAGCGCCATCAACCCCTGATAGCAATCCTTGAAGGCTCCCACACCGGGCAAAACGATGCGCTCGGCTTTACGCAGGCTTTCGGGATCGGAAGTGACGGCAACCTGCCCCGCCTTTCCCGCAGCGCGTTCGAATGCTTTCAGGGCGGAATGCAGATTGCCCGAGCCATAATCAATAATCACAGCTTTCATCGGCGTCAGTTTCTGGCGCCGAAAAGGCCAAGGGGCTCGTGAGAAGCAACGCTCAGCAGCGGGATGGGAGGCTGCTCCGGCCCGGCAACTTCGAAGCCGGAATAGAAACCGAGTTCAGCGGCTTCCAAATTGCTGCCGGTGGCCAAGCCGATTTCGGCATAGCCCCGGCGCGCGAGGGACCAGCACAGAAGGTCATTGCCATGGAAGCCCAACAGAAAACTCAAGCAGGTCGAGAACACAAACTGCAAAGCCACGGGCAACGCATATGACAGCGCAAGAAGCACAAGCAAAGCGGCAGCCACAATCCACATGCGGTTCCACAGGGCCCAGAACGTGGTGAACACAAAGGCGCCCCACGAAAACCTGTCGGCCACAAAAACCGCGTTCAGCGTGTCATCGGGTTTGGCATATACCGCATAGGTGGTCATCAGCCAGCGAGCGTGCCCTTGGTGGAGGGAATGCGGTCCTTCTGGCGCGGATCAATTTCAATGGCGCTTCGCAACACGCGCGCCAGCGCCTTGAAGCAGGATTCGGCGATGTGGTGGCAATTGTCGCCGTAGAGCGTTTCCACATGGAGCGTCACACCTGCGTTCATCGCAAAAGCCTGGAACCATTCGCGCACGAGCTCCGTGTCAAACGCGCCAATCCTGGGCCCTGAGAATTCCACTTTCCAGATCAGGTAGGGCCTGCCGGACACATCAATGGCGGCGCGGGTCAAGGCTTCATCCATGGGCAGCAAGCAATCGGCATAGCGCCGGATGCCCTTGCGGTCGCCGAGCGCCTTGGCAAAAGCCTGGCCGAGCGCAATGCCTGAATCTTCGGTGGTGTGGTGAAAATCAATGTGGGTGTCGCCTGTGGCTGCAAGCTTGATGTCCATGAGGGAATGCCTGGCCAATTGCTCCAGCATGTGGTCCAAAAAGCCCACGCCGGATTTCACATCGAAGGCACCCGTGCCATCCAGATCGATTGCAACAGATATCTGGGTTTCGGTGGTTTTACGGTCTAGACTGGCTTTACGCATGGACAATCCCACTTATCATCGGGGCCTCTTAGCAGACGCAGCATAATATGGCCACATGATCGTCATGAAAACGTTAAGTTTATCAAAACAAAGCCTTTTCTTTCGTTGAACTGATGCTTACATGGGCCTTCCAACAGGGAAAAATCGAATGAGCGAACCGCAGCAGTGGCATGGAACGACAATCCTAACGGTGCGTAAAAACGGCAAGGTGGTGATCGCCGGCGATGGCCAGGTGAGCCTTGGTTCCACCGTGATCAAGAGCAATGCCCGCAAAGTGCGGCCCTTGGGCTCGGGCCTGGTGATCGCGGGCTTTGCCGGAGCGACCGCCGATGCCATGACGCTGTTTGAAAGGCTGGAGGGAAAGCTTGAGCAATATCCGGCCCAGCTCACCCGGGCCTGCGTTGACATGGCCAAGGACTGGCGCACGGACCGCTATCTGCGCCGCCTTGAAGCCATGATGATTGTGGCTGATGTGAATGTCTCGCTCGTGCTCACCGGCACGGGTGACGTGCTGGAGCCGGAGCATGGTGTGACAGCCATAGGCTCTGGCGGAAACTTCGCGCTGGCGGCGGCGCGCGCCCTCATTGACACCGACATGGACGCCGAGGCGATCGCCCGCAAGGCCATGAAGATCGCGGCGGAAATTTGTGTTTACACCAATGGCAATGTGACAGTGGAAGTTTTGGATGCAAAATAGCCAACCAACCGTCATTCCCTATTCAATTCATACCGTCATTCCCGCGAAGGCGGGAACCCAACTTTGCCGGGAACATGACTGAAGAAAAATTTCCCGCTGTTTACATCCTTGCGAATGGCCCGCGGGGAACCATTTATGTTGGTGTAACCTCGGCACTCTGAAACCGCGTTGCCACGCACAAGGATGGAACAATCGCCGGGTTTACTTCAAAATATGATGTGAAGAGTTTGGTTTGGTATGAACACCATGTGAGCATGGATGCTGCAATCCGCAGGGAAAAGCAGATCAAGAAATGGAACAGGGCATGCAAGGTCAATATGATTGAAGCGCTTAATCCAAACTGGATTGACCTTCATGACGATATTGATCCAACTGTGTTCTACGATGAAAGCACGTTGGGTTCCCGCCTTCGCGGGAATGACGGATCTGAAGTGAGATGAATGTGAATGACTGATTTTTCCCCGCGCGAAATTGTTTCAGAGCTGGACCGCTATATCGTTGGGCAGGATGATGCCAAGCGGGCGGTGGCAGTGGCGCTCCGCAATCGCTGGCGGCGCAAGCAGTTGACCGGCGTGATGCGGGAAGAAGTGTCCCCGAAAAACATCCTGATGATCGGGCCCACGGGCGTTGGCAAAACGGAAATCGCGCGGCGCCTGGCCAGGCTTGCCAATGCGCCGTTCCTCAAGGTCGAAGCGACCAAGTTCACCGAGGTCGGCTATGTGGGCCGCGATGTGGACCAGATCATCCGCGACCTGCTGGAAGCGGGCATCGGCATGGTGAAGGTGGCGCGGCGCAAGGATGTGGAGGCGCAGGCCCATCTCAATGCCGAGGCCCGCGTGCTGGAAGCGCTGGTAGGGGCCAATGCATCCGAAACCACGAAGGAAAGCTTCCGCAAGAAGCTCCGCAACAATTCGCTGGATGACAAGGAAATTGAAATCCAGGTGGCGGATACGGGCGGCGGCCTGCCGTTTGATATTCCGGGCATGCCGGGGTCATCGGCCAGCGTCATCAATATTTCGGAGATGATGGGCAAGGCCTTCGGCGGCCGCAGCAAGACGCGGCGCATGAGCGTGAAAACCAGCTATGAAGTGCTGATCGCCGAAGAAAGCGACAAGCTCCTGGATCAGGATCAGATCACCGCCGAAGCCATTGACCTTGTTGAGAATAATGGCATCGTGTTCCTTGATGAAATCGACAAGATCTGCGCCCGCGCCGAGCGGCAGGGCGGCGACGTCAGCCGCGAAGGCGTGCAGCGCGATTTGCTGCCGCTCATCGAAGGCACCACGGTTTCAACCAAATATGGCCCGGTGAAAACCGACCATGTGCTGTTCATCGCGAGCGGGGCTTTCCACATTTCAAAACCTTCTGATTTGCTGCCGGAATTACAGGGACGTTTGCCAATCCGGGTTGAATTGAAAGCCCTGGGCCGCGAGGATTTGCGCCGCGTTCT
>JANMHO010000076.1:0-1878 GCA_031375195.1 Rhodobiaceae bacterium | reverse complement strand
TGATAGGTAATAACCCCATCACAGATTGTCGTTACCGGGCGAACCTCGTGTAATTTCTCAACTGCGGCATGTTCAAGATCAGCCGACAAAATCACGATGTCCGCCAGAAATCCCTCCTTCAATTGCCCCTTCCTGCCCTCGGCGAATTCAGCATAGGCCCCCTCTCGCGTATAGGAGCCCAAGGCTTGCAACAGGGTCTGACGTTGATCAGGCAAATCATCGCTCCATTTCTTGCGGATCATCGCTGACTGCACTGAGCGTATGGGATTGATATCCGACACTGGCCAGTCCGAAGCGAACACCAGCCGTGCGCCCTCAGCCCGCAAGGTGTTCCAGGCATAAGCCAAATGCCATTTGGCCTTTCCAATACGCGAAATGGTTGGTTCCAACGGCAGCCCATGGCTGCCCGGCGGATGGGGCGGCTGCATGGAGGCCAAGACACCAAGGGATGCAAAGCGCGAAATATCATTATCATGCACCACCTCAATATGCTCCACCCGGTGCCGACTGTCACGCTTGCCATTCACCAGCACCGCTTCTTCATAACCATCCAGCACGGCCCGAACGGCGCCATCGCCGATGGCGTGAACGGCGATCTGCAATCCCCTGCGGTCAGCTTCAACGGCAACTTTTTTGAACTGCTCGACAGAAAACAGGGGCTCACCGCGCCAACCCTTGCGATCCGCATAATCGTCAAGCATCACCGCAGTCCAGCTATCGAGAACGCCGTCCATGAACAGTTTCACAAACCCCGACTTCAGCTTCTCGCCATTATAGGCCTTGGCCATGGTGCTGGCGCGCTCCAGCGCCTCAACCGTCATGAAATTCTTGAAGTGAAACGGCACCATGACACGGCACAGCAATTCACCGCGCCTGTCCAATTCCGCCAGCAGTTCGAGTGTGTAGAGATTGCCATCCATGTTGTGGATGCTGGTGATGCCGTGCTTGGCGCAATGGTCCAGTCCCCGCTTCATGACGGCCAGATCATGGGCAAACCGCGCTGTATCCGGATAGGGCTCCGGCTCGCCACCGGTGGTCAATCCCAGGCGATCGCGATTTCCTGAAGGCGAAAGAGCCATGACTGGGCTTACAGCCTCGCTTTCCCGAAGCTCTCCTGAGGCAAAACCGCCTGCCTCCATCACAACCTCATTGCCAGCGCCAACAACCTTGCCGGAAAGAATGCCACCCCGTGTCAAGGCCGTTGTATTGGCCCAAGCCGTGTGATGATCGGGCGAGAACAACAGAAGCGGTCGATCTGCTAGAATCTGATCAAGGTGATGGCGCGTGAGCGACTCGGTTTCTGAGATGATGGTGTAATCCGCCTGATTGCCAATGAGCAGATAATCGCCCGGCCGGGCCGCGGCATAGGCACTCACTGCCTGCGCCAAAGCTTCAAAACCATGCACACCCTGCAAATCGAGATTATCAAGCTCGCCGGCGCCCGCGAAGAGATGCATGTGCGATTCGATGAAGCCCGGCATCACTGTGCCGCCCCTGGCATCAATGACCCTCGTCTTCGGGCCAGTCAGCGCTTTCACTTCGTTGTCAGTGCCAACTTTGAGAATGTCGCGGCCCAGCAGCGCAACCGCCTCTGCGCGTGCCACGCCGTCTTGCATAGTGAGAACAATGCCATTGAAAATGATAACATCTGCGTCCATGCCACCCAACCCACAATTGAAGACCCCCGCCAGTTTCACTGACGGGGGAGCCAATCTAAGCAGATTCAATCAAGTTTGATCAAGGGTCAAACAATGAAGTCATCATGCATCAGGTAGTGATGCCCCTTTAGTTCGAACTGGAATTCATGGTCATTGTTGTCCTTGCCCTTGCCGTGACCATTGACAATCGTCTTGTCGTAAATGTCATCTGTGCCATCAA
>JANMHO010000066.1:0-7143 GCA_031375195.1 Rhodobiaceae bacterium | reverse complement strand
GGCATTGCTCGAAGATCCTGACAATCCGGTGTTGATCGAAAAGTTGTTCGAGCTCGAACTGGCATCCGGCAATTTGCCAGCGGCCGAGGATTTAGCCAGGAAAGTAATTGGTTCCAGCAGCCAGCATAGAATGGCGCGCATCGTTCTTGGCATGCGTGATTTCCGAAAGCAGCGCTTTGCCAATGCGCGCAAGCATTTCGCCGAAGCGGCCTACACGCCAGTTGGTGAGTTGACGTCCGCCCTTGCGACGGCCTGGGCCTATGCTGGCGAAGGCAGCCTCAAGGAGGCCCTCAAGGCGCTGGACAAGCTTGACAGCAACGACTCATTTGCAAATTTCAAGTCCTATCATGGCGCCTTGATTGCGGATTACCTCAGGAATTCAATTCGCGCTGAAGCATCCTACAAAAAGGCCTATGAACAGGCCGGAACGTCGCTGCGCATCGTGCAGGCCTACGGAAATTTCCTGGAGCGCAACAGGCGCGGCGCTGAGGCAATAAAGATTTATCAGGCCTTTTTGGATGCGGGCGATGACAATGTTTTGGTCAGGTCAGCCCTTGAGAAAGCCAAAGCGGGCAAGATTCCCGCGGCGTTTATAGCAACCCCGGGCGCCGGTGCTGCCGAGTCGCTGTTTTCGCTGGCCTCCGCCATGACCGACGAACAAAGCATTGATGTGGCCCAGCTCTATGTGCAACTCGCATTATCGCTAAAGGGCGACAACCCTGTGTATCTCACATTGCTCGGGGATATTCATGTCACCACCAAGCAGTATGAAAACGCGATCAGGGCCTATGACGAAATACCCGCGTCCTCGCCGCTTCGCATAAATGCCGATACGGAGATCGCCGTAAATCTGCAGCGCCTGGAGCGCACCAAAGACGCGCAAGCGAAACTGAAAGAAGTTATTGCGCGCAATGCCACGAGTTACGAGGCCCTGGTCACGCTTGGAAATGTACATCGCAGCAACGAGGAATATCCGCTGGCCGCCGATGCCTATTCAAAGGCTTTGGCGCTGGTCGCGAATATTGAGAAGGATCATTGGCGCGTTCTCTATTATCGCGGCATCACGTTTGAACGGCAAAAAATGTGGGACAAGGCCGAAGCGGATTTTCGCCAGGCCCTGGCGCTGGTGCCCGACGAGCCGCTGGTCCTCAACTATCTCGGTTATTCAATGATTGAGAAGAAGATCAATTTGACCGAAGCCCTGGACATGGTGAAAAAGGCCGTCGAGTTGAAGCCCAATGATGGCTACATCGTCGACAGCCTGGGCTGGGCCTATTACCAGCTTGGCGACTTCGAGGAAGCTGTGGGCCACATTGAGCGCGCTGTTGATCTGAACCCCGCCGATCCCATTATCGGAGAGCATTTAGGCGACGTTTACTGGCGCATTGGCCGCAAGCTGGAAGCAAAATTCCAGTGGCAGCATGCCAAGGACAATGACCCGGAAACCGCGGACCTCAAGAGAATTGAAGACAAACTTTTGAATGGATTGCCTCCCGAAGAGGTGGCCAAGCCCGCCGAAAACAAATCCGGAAATACCAACGGATGAAACCACGGCTCGTTGTCGAACGGGCCAGGGCCAAGATAAATCTGGCCTTGCATATCTTGGGGCGGCGACTGGACGGTTACCACGAACTTGATTCAATCGTGGCTTTTGCCGATGTGGCCGATGTGCTGACAATCTCGCAATCCAGCAAAACATCGCTGGAATTGACCGGGCCATTCGCCTGTGAGTTGCCTTCCAACGCAGATAATTTGGTTCTAAGGGCCCAGGTTCTTTTGTCTGCATTTGCCGGGCACACGCTTGCGCCAGTCAAAATTAAGCTTGAGAAAAACCTGCCCATGGCGTCTGGCGTGGGCGGTGGTTCGGCCGATGCCGCAGCGACGCTGCGGGGGTTGGCCAAGCTTTTTGACCTTGCAATCAATCCAGCGGACCTCAACGGAATCGCCCTTCAACTGGGAGCCGATGTGCCTGTTTGTCTTGTGCAGAAATGTTGCCGCATGGGTGGCGTCGGCGAAGTCATTGAACCAATTTTTCTTGCAATGCCCCAGGCCGCAGTGCTCGTGAATCCCTGCATCCCGGCGCCGACCGCAAAAATATTCGAAACCCTCTGCCTTGAGCGCGGTCAAGCCTTCTGCGCCAAAATTGAAAACCTCGACGATGTGAACAGCTGGCGCAATGACCTCACCGCTGCCGCGATTAGCCTGATTCCCGCAATCGCCGCCGTGCTCGAAATCCTGGGCGCGCATCCTGCGATAAAAACCGCCCGCATGTCCGGCTCTGGCGCCACTTGCTTCGGCCTGACGGAAACTTTGGAACAGGCCCAAGCTGTTGCAAAAGCCATTTCAAAGCAGCGCCCGGACTGGTGGGTGGTGGCTGCCAGTTTAAGTTAGCTCAAAACGCCCGCCGGATGCAAAAATCCACGGCCTCCAGCAGCGCCGATTTCCATGCGTTGTCGGGAAATATCGCCAAGGCATCGCGCGCGATGTCGCCGTAGTGGCTGGCGCGCTCAACCGTGTCGGCAATCGCCCCATGCTTCAGCATCAGCTTTTGCGCGTAGATCAAATCATCATCGGTTTGGTTGCCGTCTTCCAGTGCGCGCTTCCAGAAATTTCTTTCTTCGTTTGAGCCGCGCCGGAATGACAGCACAACGGGCAAGGTGATTTTGCGCTCGCGGAAATCGTCGCCAACGCTCTTGCCAAGCGTGGCCTGCTTGCCCGTATAATCCAAAGCGTCATCGACAAGCTGGAACACGATGCCAAGGTTTCGCCCATAGGACTCAAGCGCCGCCTGCTCGTCCCTGGGCCTGCCCGCAATGACACCGCCAACTTCGGCGGCCGCTGAAAACAGCGCGGCAGTCTTGGCGCCCACCACCTGCAGATACGCGTCCTCAGTGGTCGACGTGTCCTGCGAAATCGAAAGCTGCAAAACCTCGCCCTCGGCGATGATGGCCGCCGCGTTCGACAGAATGCGCAGGCATTCCAGCGATGCCGTTTCCACCATCATCTTGAAGGCCTGGCCCAGCAGATAATCGCCCACCAGCACGCTCGCCTGATTGCCCCAGATCACCCGCGCCGCCTGCTTGCCGCGCCGCAGATCGCTCTCGTCAACCACATCATCATGCAGCAGCGTTGCCGTATGCATGAATTCAACGGCGGTCGCCAGTTTGATGTGATGCTCGCCCCCATAGCCGCACATGCGCGCGGTGGCCAAGGTCAGCATGGGGCGTATGCGTTTGCCTCCTGAATTGATCAGGTGTCCTGCAATTTCCGGGATCAGCTCGACATGGCTCTGCGCCCTGGCCAGGATGCCGTCATTGACCCGCTCCATGTCGTCGGCGACCAGTCCCACCAGGGCATCAAGACTGGGTGAGGGGGCCTCATCGCCGCCGCCAAAGGGTATAACCACGCCCATGAGATCGCCTTTCTTCTGTTGATTATTGCCGATAGAATAGGGTTAAAGCCCGGCTTTCAGCAAGCGTGACCGGTTGCCGCGAGATCAAATGAGCATCAAATTTTCCCCAGGCTGCAAGGATGAAAGAACTATTACGAACGAACGATGTGGTTTATCTCTCCTATGTGAGGCATATTCTGAATGAGGCGGAAATTGGCTTCGTGGTGCTGGACGAGTATGTCAGCGCCGTCGAGGGTTCAATAAATGCCATTCCGAGGCGTGTTATGGTTGACGAAAGTGATATTGAATTGGCCCGGAAATTGATCAGTAACGATTCACTAACCATCTCTGGATAATACTTGCGGACCATGCAAATGAGCGCCCACGTCACCCCGGTCACGCTGCCAATTCCGCCCATGGTTCCCGCAGCCGTGCCTGGAACGCTGACTGACGATGCCTTTCTGGGTGGACGCCTGCAAATTCTCCAGCCCGAAAAGGGCTACCGCGCCGGCATAGACGCGGTTTTCCTGGCCGCGGCCATACCCTGTGTTGACGGCGACAAGCTGTTTGAGGCTGGCATTGGAACCGGCGTCGCGGCGCTTTGCACCATTGCCCGCAACCCCACTGTTCACGTGACCGGAATTGAAGTCGCCGCGCGCCATGCCCTACTGTGCGAGGAGAACGCCAAGCGCAATGGCTTCACCCATTGCCTGCGGGTCATTCACGCCGATGTGAAAGAAGCCATGAGGAAGGACCTTGCTGAATTTCCCAGGCACGGCACATTCAATCATGCCTTCGCCAATCCGCCCTATTTTGACGAAGTCAAATCTACGCCCTCGCCCTATCTCTTGAAGGCCCAGGCCCACGCCTTTGGTCCGGAAGATTTGGAGACGTGGATCAAGGTGATGTACACCATGGTGATGCCACGCGGCACCGTGACAATCGTCCACCGGGCTGAAACCCTGGGCAAGATACTGGGTTCGATGGAAAGCCGCTTCGGCGACATCCGCATCGCGCCCCTGCACGCCAGGCAGGGCGCCGCCGCCTCACGCGTCCTGGTGCAGGGCGTGAGAGGTTCAAAGGCGCCAATGCAGCTTTTGCCGGGCCTGATACTGCATGGCGAAGCATCAGGCTTCACCGCCGACGCCGAAGCGGTGCTGCGTGAAGGTTCCGCCTGGCGCCTGCGCTAGCAAGGCTTGCATCGTTGCGCCATTCTTCCTATCTGATGGCCATGGCCAAACCCTCATTCCTCTCCCGCTGGATTCCCGCGCGGTTTCGCAAATCCCACCCCCTCGTTCATGTCGTGCGCTTGCATGGCGCCATTGGCGTGGGTTCGCCCTTGAAGCCGCCGCTCACGGCCAAGGATCTTGATCCACTGCTGGAACGCGCGTTCAGGAAAGGCCTCGCTGCGGTTGCTTTGCAGGTCAATTCACCGGGCGGCTCTCCCGTGCAATCGGCTCTTATATACAGCCGCATCAGAAGCCTGGCCGATGAATTCAAGGTTCCGGTCTTCGTGTTCTGTGAAGACGTGGCAGCCTCCGGTGGCTATTGGCTGGCCTGCGCTGGTGATGAAATCTATGCGGATGAAAGTTCGGTTGTGGGCTCCATTGGCGTGATATCGGCTGGCTTCGGCTTTGTTGAAGCCATCAGCAAACTGGGCATCGAGCGCCGTGTCCACACGTCGGGCGAAAACAAGTCCATTCTCGATCCCTTCCAGCCCCAGAAGCAGGAAGATGTCGACCGCCTGCTTAGCCTCCAAACCGACGTGCATGGAGCCTTCAAGGCGCTTGTGCGGGCACGGCGCGGAACCAAACTCACGGGCCAGGAAGCTGAACTATTTTCCGGCGCCTTCTGGGCAGGGCAGAAAGCTCTGGAACTGGGCCTCATCGATGGCATCGGCCACATGCATGATGTGCTGAAAAAGAAGTTCGGCGACAAGCTGGTTTTGAAAAATATTCCGGCTTCCCAGGGTTGGGGCTTGAAGCGCCTTGGTTTTGGCGCTTTTGCGGAGTTCCCTGCGGCCTCCATGGATGCGTTGGAATCACGCGCATTGTGGGCAAGGTTTGGTTTATGATGGGTGGAATGCGGAGGAAATCATGATTTTTGTGAAGGCTGTGACTGTTCTCGTGGCCGGTGTTTTGACCGTGCTCACGCTCCGCGGCATGATGGGTAGACTGCAGGCTGCAAGGGCGCGCGTCAACCCAAAGACGCCACGCCAGCCAGGTGAAATGACCAAACTGCGCCAGGACCCGGTGACCGGAATTTACTATCCGGAGAATTGACGCCAAAGTGGCGAGTCACTCCAGCGATGCCTGGCTTGCAGGCGTCTATCACGCCAAAACGCGAAGCGACCTCGTTCATCTCTATGATGGCTGGGCCGAAACCTATGATGCCGATATGCAGGCCATTGGCTACGTCCATCCAGCTGTCATCTCGGGGCTGGCAGGCCGTTATATCCAAAATAAATCCGATGCGATATTTGATGCCGGCGTTGGCACCGGCGCGGTCGGAAACATTCTGGCCATCATGGGCTATGCCAACCTGGTTGGCGTCGACATGTCCGATGGCATGTTGGCCAAAGCCAGGGCCAGAAACATCTACACCGATTTGCGCAACCGTGTTCTGGGTGAGGCGATGGACTTTGCCGATGGCAGCGTGGTGGCAATCGTTTCAACCGGCGTCTTCACCTCGGGCCACGGCCCCGCCAGCGCCTGGGATGAATTGGTTCGCATAACGCGCAAAGGCGGCCACTTGATATTTACGGTTGGAACGGCGGTGTGGCTGGAATCCGGGTTTGAAAAGAAGTTTGAGGAGCTTTGTTCCAAGGGCCTGATCGAACCGGTTGAAACAACACCCGTCTATCACCCCATGCCATTCTCGCCAACCGAGTCCGGTTTCACAACCAGGGCGCATGTTTACCGCCGCCGCTAATCCGCTTGACCTCGCAAGGCCGCGTCCCTAGTTTGCGGGCCGCAAATGGCACTGAAACCGACCAAATCATTTCAAGACCTGATTCTCACCCTGCACCAGTATTGGGCATCGAAGGGCTGCGTTATCCTGCAACCCTATGACATGGAAGTGGGCGCTGGAACTTTTCACCCGGCAACCACCTTGCGCTCCGTCGGACCCAAGCCCTGGGCCGCGGCCTATGTGCAGCCTTCGAGGCGCCCCAAGGATGGCCGCTATGGTGAAAACCCAAATCGGCTCCAGCACTATTACCAGTATCAGGTCATCATCAAGCCGTCGCCGCCGGATTTGCAGGAGCAGTATCTGGGTTCGCTCAATGCCATCGGCATTGATTCAAAGCTGCATGACATCCGCTTTGTCGAGGATGACTGGGAAAGCCCGACGCTCGGCGCCTGGGGCCTCGGCTGGGAAGTCTGGTGCGATGGCATGGAAGTGTCCCAATTCACCTACTTTCAGCAAGTGGGTGGCCTCGATTGCTTTCCGGTTTCCGGTGAGCTCACTTACGGGCTTGAGCGCCTCGCCATGTATGTGCAGGGCGTCGACAATGTTTATGATTTGAATTTCAACGGCCTCGAAGGCGACCGGCGCATTTCCTATGGCGATGTGTTCTTGCAGGCCGAACAGGAATTTTCGCGTTTCAATTTTGAGCACGCCAACACCGAAGCGCTGCTTCGCCATTTCACAGACGCCGAAGCCGAATGCAAAGCGCTCCTTAGTGCCGGCAACAAGGAAGGCCGCCATGAATTGGCGCTGCCCGCCTACGACCAGTGCATCAAGGCCTCCCA
>JANMHO010000056.1:0-5087 GCA_031375195.1 Rhodobiaceae bacterium | reverse complement strand
GAAGGCCCCTTGCCCGCGGGCGACATGGGCGGGCTGAAACGCCGCACCCGCGCCATGATGGGCCGATGCCAAGGCTTCTATTGCTCAGCCCGCATTGCGGAAATCACCAAGGGGCGTTTTGATGCAAAGCCATGACGTGATCATCATCGGTGGCGGGCCTGCGGGGCTAAGCGCCGCTCGCGCGCTGGTTGACATGGGCATCAGTGATGTCGTGGTGCTTGAGCGTGAAACCGAAGCGGGCGGCATTCCCCGCCATTGCGGGCACCTGGGCTTTGGCTGGCAAAGCCATGGACGGATGTGGACCGGCCCCCGCTTCGCCGCCGAGATCAGAAAGTCCACGCGCTTTCTCGATGTCAGAACATCGACAACTGTGCTTGAGCTTGGCACCGATGGCACCCTTCGCATTCAAAACAATTCCGGAGTGGGCGAGCTAAAGGCCAAACAGATTCTTGTGGCCACTGGCACGCGCGAAGCTTCCCGTGCCGCAAGATTTGTAGGCGGCGGCCGTCCTCAAGGCGTCATGAACACCGGAGCATTGCAGCAGCATGTCTATCTCCATGGCAACAAACCGTTCAACCGCCCCGTCATTATCGGCAGCGAATGGGTCTCATTCTCGGCCATTCTCACCTGCAGGCATCTGGGCATTCGCCCGGTCGCAATGTTGGAAGAGAATGCAACCATCACTGCTCCACGTCCTGGCGATTTGATTGCGCGATTTGTTTTTGGCGTCCCCGTGCGAACGTCAACAAAACTCTTAAACATCGTTGGCAGAAACAACGTCGAGGCCATTGAGATCGAACATGAAAACAAGCGCGGCCACATCGCCTGCGATGGCGTCATATTGACGGGAAAATTCAGGCCCGAGACGGCGCTGATACCAGCGGGCGGATTGCCTGAAAACGTAACCCTCGCCGGAAATGTTGTGGAGCCGCTTAAAACGTCTGGCGGGTGCTGGCAGCAGGGAAAAATCGCAGCAGAAAAAATTGCCCGGGTGCTCAAATGAAAGTGGTCGCAGTTGATCAGGGAACAACCAGCACCAAAGCCTTCACGCTCGATGAACTTGGCGGTTTTCATTCCGTCGCAACCTTTGATCACCAGCAGATTTATCCCCAGGCCGGATGGGTTGAACATGATCCGGAGGAACTGCTCCGTAACATCAGTCGCTGCATCCAGGTTGCAGGCCCCGTTGATTCCATCGGCATCGACAACCAAGGTGAAACAGTTGTTGCCTGGGATTCGAAAACCGGAAAAGCAATTTACAACGCCATCGTCTGGCAGGATGACCGCACCCAGCCAATCACTGAAAAACTGAAGGCAGAAGGCGCTGAGGAACTGACACTCAAAAATGCCGGTCTTCCGCTGGACCCCTATTTCTCCGCCAGTAAACTGCGGTGGCTGATCGATCACGTGGATGCCGCCAAGCCACTTCTCAAACAGGGCCGCTTGCGTCTTGGCACCAGTGATGCGTTTTTCCATGACCGGCTCACGGGTACCTTTGCAACCGATGTAACCAACGCCTCGCGCACCAGCCTCATGTCGCTCAAGACCTGCGAATGGGATCCCGAACTCTGCAAATTATTTGGTGTGCCTCCCGAATGCCTGCCCGAAATCAAATCGACAACGGGCGACTACGGAACTATCGGACAGTGTCCGGTAACAGCCAGTGTGGTTGACCAACAAGCCGCCCTTTTTGGCCACGGGCACCCGGCGAAGATCACGTTTGGAACCGGCGCATTTGCCCTTGCTGTCACGGGTAAAATCCGCGTAGACGGTTCCAAGTTCGGCATTCTTCCCACCGTTGCCTGGAAACTTGGCAATGCCGCCCCGCAGTTTGCCGTGGAAGGCGGTGTTTACAATGCTGCCTCGGCGGTGAACTGGGCGCGGTCCTTGGGGCTGTTCAAGGAATATTCCGAAATCGAGAAATTCGAAAACCCCTCGGCCCTCGCACGCGGAATCGTTTTCGTGCCAGCCCTTTCAGGCCTCGGCTGCCCGCATTGGGACCGAGCTGCCTCGGGCCTCTGGATCGGCATGGGTCTCGACACAACAGCAAGTGACTTAATGCAAGCCCTGCTTGAAGGCGTCGCCATGCGAGCCGCTGAAGTCATAGCCGCAATGGGCGAAGTCACGTCCCTTGGCCCATCCATCTCAATCGATGGCGGCCTGACCAAGAACCCGTACTTCAATCAATTCCTGGCCAGCGCAGTCGGAAAGACCATTGTGGTGCAAAGCTCCTCAGAACTCACGGCACTCGGCACAGCGCGTTTGGCGATGTTGGGCGCTGGCCTCAAGGAATCACCTCCTCTGCCAGCACCCAAAGCCGAAATAGAACCTGATGCTCCAATAAGCCAGGAGCTCAAGACACGTTTCGCCAATGCAATTGCCCGCTCAAAGGACTGGAAGTAATTAGGCCGCCAACACTTTTTCCATCGGAGCCAGCAAGGCTCCATTGCCAATCACCAAGCCCTCGGCGCCATCAAGCGCGCCGGCCGCAAGTTCATGTCCCAGAAAACGCTCACGATCAACCGGCCCCGGCAAATGCAAATCCTTAACCAACTCGGCGCGAAATCCGAAGCGGCTATAATAGGGTTCATCACCCACAAGAATAACCGACCCATGCCCGAGCCCACGCGCCATATCGAGGCCGTACTCCATGAGTTCGCGCCCAATGCCGCGCCGCTGATAGCGGCCTTCCACAGCGAGAGGACCCAGCAGCAACGCTGGCCCAGCCGAACCCGCAATCACATTCCACAGGCGCAAAGTGCCAATCAGGCGGCCGGATTTGTTGAGCGCCGTGAAAGCCAGGCCATCAGCAGGCGCCCGGTCATGGCGCAAGCGCTGCGAAGTTTTGCGATTGCGGTTGCGGCCAAAGGCGCGGTCCAGCAACGACTCACGAGGTCCAGTGTCAGATGGAATTTCAGCGCGAATGGTGACCATGAAAGCCTCCCAAAAATAGCGGCGGATTAAAAGTGATTCAGATGACGTATGATTGCAGCGGCGCAAAGCCGTTGAAAGCCACCGACGCATAGGTCGTCGTGTAGGCTCCTGTGGCTTCGATCAGCACTTCATCTCCAACCGTCAGCGTCACCGGCAAATCATAGGGTGCCTTTTCATAAAGCACATCCGCCGAATCACACGTGGGGCCTGCGATCACACACGGCAGCTTCGCGTCATCATCGCGCAAGGTGGTGATGGGATAGCGGATCGCCTCGTCCATGGTTTCCGCCAGCCCGCCAAACTTGCCAATGTCGAGATAAACCCAGCGCTGATTGTCATTGGCGTGCTTCCTGGAAACCAGGATGACTTCCGCCTTGATCACACCCGCATTGCCAACCATGCCGCGGCCCGGCTCGATAATGGTTTCAGGAATGGCATTGCCAAAATGCTTGGCGAGGCTTTCATGGATGGCGTTTGCATAAGCCCCGGTGCCGGGAACGGATTTGAGGTATTTGGTGGGAAACCCGCCACCCAGATTGACCATGGAAAGCGTGATGCCATGGCCTGCCAGCACATCGAAAATAGCCTTTGATTGCGCAAGCGCGGTGTCCCAGGCGCCAAGCCGGGTTTGCTGCGACCCCACATGGAAAGAAATGCCATAGGCGTTCAGGCCAAGAGCATGGGCGTGAAGCAAAACATCCGCCGCCATTTCCGGGTCGCAGCCAAACTTGCGCGACAGCGGCCATTCAGCGCCTGCGCCATCAGTCAGGATGCGGCAGAATACGCAAGCCCCCGGCGCTGCACGGGCAACCTTCTCAACTTCCTCAACGCAATCCACTGCGAACATGGCTATGCCATATTGGTGCGCGCGTGCGATGTCGCGCTCTTTCTTGATGGTGTTGCCAAAGGAAATGCGGTCTGGTGTTGCGCCAGCGTTCAGCGCCATCTCGATTTCGGCAACGGAAGCCGTGTCGAAGCAGGAGCCGAGGCCAGCCAAAAGCTTAAGGATTTCCGGAGCGGGGTTCGCCTTCACCGCGTAAAAAATGCGGGTGTCCGGCATCGCCCGCGTAAATGCCTTGTAGTTCTCTTCAATTACCTCGAGATCGACCACGAGGCATGGCCCCTCTGGTCGTCGGTCACGGAGGAAGTCCAGAATGCGGGCTGTGGCGGCCATAGGTTTATCTCCCAAAAGGATAGAGTTGAGACAACAATGCTGTTCGAAAACCCACGCTATGGAGACGTGGAATTGACTAACCGCGACTGACTTTTCGCCTTGGCTTGACTGGGAAACCCAATCGCACTGCGGGCAATGATAGTGAAGCCTCTCAGTAAGGCCGGCCTTTGGAGGGCCAACCGAGACCAAAAAGCCCTCACCGTCGTTGCTTTGGGGATATCCTTGCGGCACGTGCGACTCTGGGCACGCGCGATATGGTGGATTCTTGTGTCGCAATCAAGAAAAAATTTTGTCTGGATGAATATTTTTTCTTAACGACGGTTAATCTTCTGTTGAACCAAATGCCCGCCAGCCCGCCACGAGGCGCGTCACTGTCGTCAGCGCGCAAAGTGCTGCGTAGAAATAGGCGATCGCGGCGAAGTGCTGCGGCCATAGGCACATGGCCACGAAACAGGCGACCGTCTCCGTTCCCTCGGTCAAACCTCCCAGATAGTAGATCGACTTGGAAGGGTAGGCGGCGCTCTTCAGGCCCCGCTTCTCAGCGATAATGGCATAGGCGAGGAAACTTGAACCGGTGCCGACAAAGGCCGCCAGCAACGTTGCCGCGGCCAGCGCATTGTTGGCAGGGTCGGAAACCGCAAAGGCAAGCGGAATGCTGCCATAGAAGATGAAATCCAGCCCAATATCCAGAAATGCGCCCCGGTCCGTGGTGCCATCTGCCCGGGCAACTGCCCCGTCAACGCCGTCGCAGGCCCGGCTGGCCAGCAAAGGCAGCATCGCAAACACATAAAAACCCAGCGCGATACACGCAGCCGAAAACAACCCAAGCCCAAATCCGGTCAGCGTAACTTGATCAGCAGTAAAGCCCCGCTCCCGGACTTCCCGCGCCGCCCTTTCAATCAGCGGCCTGAATACTTCCAGTGCATAACGATCAAGCATGGCGCACTTCTCCATCCGCGGCGACGCGAAAGACGCGGCC
>JANMHO010000053.1:0-3657 GCA_031375195.1 Rhodobiaceae bacterium | reverse complement strand
CGAGGGTCAAGCTCTCCGGAAACGCGATCTGGTCGTAGGGTCCGCGCGCCGGTCCGCCGAAGACGCGGACTTGGAACAGCTCGCTCGGAATGATCGCAAAGCTCGCCGCCGCAGCCTGGCCGCGCTCCGTGATCTCGAGTGCATAGAACAGTATATTGAGCGCGATCAGGCAGATCGTGACGTACGGCCACCGAATGCTGCGGAGCGGGTTGTCGTCGGACAGCGGTACGAACACGCGAGCCTCGTTCTCAATAGCGCCTCGGTTGCCAGTCCGGTCGGAGACACGACTTCTACCTGCTTTTTCCGGGAACCCAAAGCACATCGCCGTCGCCCTTGCCGTTGACGTGGCGGCTGGCGACGAACAGGTAGTCCGAGAGGCGGTTGACGTATTTCAGCGCTGGCGCACCGACCGGCTCGCCCGGCTGCTGCGACAGGGCCACCATCAGCCGCTCGGCCCGTCGCGAAACGGTACGCGCGACGTGCAAGGCAGCGGCGGCCGGCGTGCCACCCGGCAGCACGAACGAGCGCAGCGGTTTGAGAGCCCCGTTCATATCGTCGATCTCGGCCTCCAGCCGGTCGACCTGCGCCTGCGTGATGCGCAGCGGCTCGTAGGCGGGTTTCTGGCCGCGCTCCGGCACGCAGAGATCGGCGCCGAGATCGAAAAGTTCATTCTGGATGCGGGCCAGCATCAGGTCCAGTTTGATGAAGGGGTCAGTGCTGGTATGAAGTCTGGCGACACCGATCACGGAATTGGTTTCATCCACGGTGCCATAGGCGTGAATACGAAGATGGGCTTTGGAAACGCGGGTGCCTGAGCCCAAGGCGGTTTCACCCTTGTCACCGGTACGGGTGTAAATGCGATTGAGAATAACCATGACTTTTCACTAGCTTGAAAGCCCCCGAATTTCTACTCGTTTCTTAAAATGGGGGCGGGCTTAGCTGCAAGTGCCCGCCAGGTTACGAGGAGGCCTGCGGCAATTGTCATGACCATGGCCAGCAGGGCCGTTGTTGCTGCCACCACAATCGAAAAGCTCCATTGCATTTCCAAAATCCATACGGCCAGAAACCAGGAACCGAGGGAACCCACCACCACGCCAAATACAGCAGCGGCGAAACCAAGGATTGCATATTCAATCACAAAAGCACCCATGAGTTGAGCCCGCGAAGCGCCGTAGGTTTTGAGAACGACGGCTTCGTAGGTGCGGCTGGAGAGACCAGCGGCAAGGGCCCCGGAAAGAACCAGAACCCCGGTGAGCAGTGTCAGGGCATTGGCCCCCCGGATGGCGGCTAGCATTTTTCCGAGAAGATCGCTGATCGCGGTGAGCGCGTCCTTCACGCGCACCGCCGTGACTGAGGGGAAGGCGCGGGCAACATCGTTCAACAATTTGGCCTCATCACCGCCTTCCATTTCAACGGTCACGATATGACTATGGGGCGCAGACTTCAGCGTGTTGGGTGAAAATACCATGACAAAATTGATGCCCATGCTGCGCCAGTTCACCTGACGGAAGTTCGCCACCTTGGCCGTCACATCGCGGCCCAGCACATTGACCGTTATGGAATCGCCAATCTTCAGGCCGATGCCGGCGGCGACTTCATCGACGAAAGACACCAGCGGTGGACCACTATAGTCTTTCTCCCACCATTGACCGTCGACGAGGGTTGAATTTTGCGGCAAGGTTTCGGCATAGGTCAGCCCCCGATCACCACGGAGAGCCCAGCTGCCATCGCCCTGGACCGCCACTTTGTCAGCAGCAATGTCGCCTACCCGCACAATGCGGCCACGCAGCATCGGGGCGGTGTCAATTTTTTCGACACCGTGAAACTTTTTGACTGCGGCAGAGAAGGCGGGAAGCTCTTCGTTCCTGACATCGAGAAAGAAAAATGCCGGGGCCTTTTCCGGAATGCCGGCGCGCAATTCCCGGGTGATGGTTTGATCGGTGAGCGCCAGTGTAACAAACAATGTGAGACCCAGGCCCAAGGCCAAAATAGCCGACATGGCGGATGCGCCAGGCCGATAGAGATTGGAAATTGCGTAGCGGAAAATTGTCGATTTTGGTTTTGGCGACTTTTCGGCCAGCTTGATAATGGCCCAGGCCAGCCCCAGAAGAACCAGGAAACTTACGGCCAGTCCGCCCAAGTAATAGGCGGTGGCCTGCTGATTTTCGAAGCTTGCGAATATCAGCGCGGCGATACAGATGAGGGCGGCTGCGATGCTGACGAGATAGGGCCAGCGTGGCCACGTATAAATCTGCACGATGCGGTGGCGAAACAGCGCTGACGCCGGAACCTGATGGGTGCGCGCCAAAGGCCAGATTGAAAAAGCCAAGGTTACCAGCAGGCCGAGAGCTGCCGTCAACGCGAGGGGCGTGATCTCGATTTGCGATGAGAGCGGCAGGGGCAGAATGTTTTTCAGATAGGTGTGGGCAAGCACAGGCGTCACGGCGCCAGCACTCACGCCAATCGCAATGGCGAGGAGGGCAACAAGCAGTATTTCAGTCAGATATATCCCGAAAACATCCCATGCTGGCGCGCCAAGGCATTTCAGTGCGGCAATGGCGCCAATGCGGCGGTCAATGAAAGCTGCAACCGCGTTGGCGATGCCAGCGCCGCCGACGATCAGCGAGGTCAAACCCACCAGCGTCATGAAATAGGAAAGACGCTCGACAAAATTTTCAGCGCCCTGAGCTGCCCGGTCGCGGGAGCGCACCTGCCAGCCAGCGTCGGGATATTCGGTTCTTGCCAATTCCACGAGGTCCTTCGCAGCATCGAGGTTTTGACGGTCCGCAAGTTTGACACGGTAGCGATAGGTGATCAGGCTGCCGGGCTGAACGAGGCCCGTTGCCCGCAGCGCATCCGCACTCATGAGAACGCGGGGACCCAGAATAAATCCATCGGAAATGCGATCAGGCTCGGTGGTGATCACGCCCCGAATTTCAAATTCTCCCGCGCCAATTCTTATCCTGTCGCCAAATTTCACGCCAAGCCTGCCGAGCAGCAGCGGATCGACAGCCACACCATTCATGGCAATCGCTGATTTCAGCTCTGCGGCGTTTTCAAGAATGACGCTGCCATACAGCGGATAGAGATCATCAATCGCCTTGATCTCAACCAGCGTTGTGGTTTCAGGGGCAATGGCCATGGCGCGGAGTGTCGCCACTTTGCTGGCTTCACCGTGGCTTTTGATGAAGCCCATTTCCTTGTCGGTCGCTTCGCGGTGGACAAGGGCGAATTCAACGTCGCCACCGAGCAAGGGTTGGCCCTGCTCGTTAAGTCCGCGCTCAATTGAGGCGGACAAAGAGCCTATGATGGCGATGGCTGCGGTGCCGAGGGCGAGGCAGGTGAGAAAAATCCAGAATCCCTTGAGGCCTGATCGCAGTTCACGGGATGCGAAGCGGAACCACAATCGTACATTCATGGATGATTGCCGGAAATGATGCGGCCATCGCGCACCTCGGCGATGCGGTCGCAGCGCCGGGCCAGGGCGCGGTCGTGGGTGATTAACAGCAGCGAGGCGGCATGCTGCTCTTTCAGCTCAAAGAGCAAATTGATGATCTGGTCGCCGGTTTCCTGATCGAGATTTCCGGTGGGTTCATCGGCCAGCAACAGGCTGGCGCCAGAAGCCAGAGCGCGGGCAATGGCGACACGCTGCTGTTC
>JANMHO010000041.1:0-12300 GCA_031375195.1 Rhodobiaceae bacterium | reverse complement strand
AGAAACGGGAAGAGGTGGTGGTCATGGGCGTTACTCCTGTTGGTTTATCCTAGCTATGGTCAGGCCCGGCAATTTTCAAGAGCCGTAGTGCCACGGGGGCAATAGGGGGTATTAAGCATTGGGCAGAAGGCGGGAAAAATGAGATGGATCTAAAACTGAAGGGCAGGCATTTTCTAGTGACTGGCGGCACGAGGGGGATCGGGCGGGCAATTGCCATGACATTTGCCGAGGAGGGGGCCGATGTTTCCATTTGCGCGCGGGACGCAAAGGCGGTTGATGAGACTTTGGCCGTGCTGCGAGCGAAAGGTGTGAGCGCGTTCGGGCGTGCGTTGGATGTGGCTGACGGGGAGTCGCTTGCCGGTTTTGTTGAAGACGCCGCAAAGGCGCGCGGCCGGCTGGACGGACTTGTTGCCAATGCCAGTGCACTTTCTGGTGGGTCAGAGCAGAACGAATTTCAGAAGGCATTTGAAGTTGATTTGATGCACACGCGGAATGCCGCGGAGGCGGCTATTCCGTATCTGGCGAAAAACGAAAGTGGTTCGATTGTGGCGATTTCCTCGATTTCGGGATCGGAGGACTATGGGTATGGCTCGGTTTCCTATGGGACAATGAAGGCAGCACTCTTCTTCTATGTGAAGTCACTGGCGCGCCATGTGGCTTCGAAAGGCATTCGGGCGAATGTGGTTTCTCCGGGAACGACTTATTTTAAAGATGGTTATTGGGATGAAGTGAAGCGCAATGACTCCGAACGATTTGCGCGCACTATTGCGGAAAATCCACTGGGCCGGATGGCGACGCCGGAAGAGATTGCGAATGTGGTGGTGTTTCTCTCAAGCCCTGTTGCCAGCTTTGTGTCGGGCACGAATGTTGTGGTGGATGGCACGATGACAATACGGATTCCGAATTAGGCTTCAATTTTCATTTGTGCTTGAAGTGTGAGACAGGGATTCCGGCATTGCGGCGCACCTGTCTCACGTCTGGTAGCAGGAGGTACTACCAGCTACGCCGCCTTCGGCAGGATCACGGTGTCAATCACGTGGATAACGCCATTCGCGCAGGAAATATCCGCGGTCACGACCTTTGCGCCGTTTACCACTACGCCATTCGTTCCATCAACATGCAATTTTTCACCATTCACCGACGCGGGACTTAGCTTTTTTCCCATTGCATCGGCTGCCATAACTTTGCCAGGAATGACGTGGAGCGTTAGAATTGCAGAAAGCCTGGATTTATTTTCGGGCTTTACCAATTCGTCAACTGTTCCAAAAGGCAATTTTGCAAAAGCGTCGTCGCTTGGTGCGAACACCGTAAACGGGCCAGCGCCCTTTAATGTATCCACCAGACCTGCGGCAGTTACCGCAGCTACCAAAGTTTTGAAAGATCCTGCAGCAACCGCAGTATCGACGATGTCATGAGGCTTACTGGACATTTGATTTTACCTGTTTTTAGAGGAGGTTGATTGTGAAAAATACGCGAGTCTTGCTATTCAGTTTTTCTCCGGTGTTGCCGCATTGAATTTTCTCGAATTGATGTCAGGCATGCTTTCTCGGGCGTCCCTGACACCATCCGGAGACCGGGTAAGGCCTGTTACATTTTTGGCATGATCACATTGTCTATCACGTGGATTACGCCGTTGTCGGCAGCTATGTCAGCTGTCGTTACCTTGGCGTTATCAACCATCACACCGTCGGTGCCGTTGACGGTGATTTCCGAACCCTGAACCGACTTGGCCATGGTTTGCTTGCCCGACACGTCCGCCGCCATCACTTTGCCGGGAACGACATGATAGGTGAGGATAGCAACCAGCTTTTCCTTGTTTTCAGGCTTTAGAAGATCTTCCACTGTGCCGGCAGGGAGCTTCGCAAAAGCTTCATCGGTAGGAGCAAACACTGTAAATGGGCCAGCGCCCTTCAGCGTTTCAGCGAGACCAGCGGCTTGAATGGCGGCCACGAGTGTCTTAAAGTTGCCAGCCGAGACGGCAGTGTCTACGATATCGGCAGCAAAAGACTGTGAAGATACAAAAAGGCCAGACATTGCAATGGCGGTCGCAGCGAGAAGGTTCTTGGTACTACGCATGGAAAACTCCTGTTGTTTGACTACGCGACTGATACGTAGGCACTTCGCAAACGGTTCACGGGTTACTATGAAAAATTTTTCTGACTCATGATTTTTTTTGCAGCGTTGCCATTCCCCAGCATTGATCCTGTCATATTTTCTATCGGTCCGTTTTCTGTGCGGTGGTACGCGCTGGCCTATATTGCCGGATTGATCTTTGGCATGTGGCATATGAAGCGGCTGGTTTTGAACCCGGCGCTTTGGGCTGGCCAGCCTTCGTCTGCCACAGCAAAACAGATCGATGACCTCTTTATCTGGGCGCTGCTTGGTGTGGTGCTGGGCGGGCGGGTTGGTTATGTTTTGCTTTATGCGCCGGGGCAGGCGCTGGCTGATCCCTTGAGTATTTTTCGCGCATGGGAGGGCGGCATGTCGTTTCACGGTGGTTTTTTGGGCGTTGCCGTCGCGTCATACATTTTTGGCAAGCGCAATGGCATTGGGCTCGACAGGCTGCTGGATTTGGGAGCCGCCGCAACGCCTGTTGGATTGGGGCTGGGGCGGCTCGCCAACTTCATCAACGCTGAACTTTATGGGCGCGTGACTGATGTGCCGTGGGCTTTCATATTTCCGGGTGGTGGCGAACAACCGCGCCATCCCAGCCAGCTCTATGAATTTGCGCTTGAAGGTGTGGCATTGTTTGCGGTTGTCAATTTCGCTGTCTACCGGTTCAAGATACTGGCGCGGCCTGGTCTTGCATCGGGGCTTTATGCCGTGATTTATGGACTGTCGCGCATTGCGGTTGAAACTGTGCGCGAGCCTGACGCGCATATCGGCTACTTCGGCGGGTTCATGACGATGGGCATGATCTTGTCACTGCCGCTTGTGGGCATTGGCGTTTGGCTGCTGCTGCGCGCGCGGGGGCATCTTGTCAGCGCTTGAGAAGATTCTAGCTGAAATAATTGCAGCCGAAGGGCCCATGCCGCTCGACCGCTACATGGCGCTGTGCCTTGGCCATCCTGCCCATGGCTACTACATGAGCCGCGATCCCTTTGGCGAGCGTGGAGATTTTATCACGGCGCCGGAAGTGTCGCAAATTTTCGGCGAGTTGATCGGTGTTTGGCTGGCATCGGCCTGGGCCATGATGGGAAGCCCCGCAACATTCAACTTGGTTGAACTGGGCCCGGGGCGGGGCACGTTTATGGCCGATATTCTGAAGGCCTCCAAGGTGATGCCGGGGTTTCGTGAGGCAGCAAGGATTCACCTGGTGGAAATGAGCCCGGCGCTTCGCACGCTGCAGAGGGAAAAGCTTGCGGGCGAGGGTACATGGCACGAGCGGTTTTCGAGTTTGCCAGAAGGGCCGCTTTTGGTGGTCGCCAATGAATTCTTTGATGCTATTCCCATCCGGCAATTTGAAAAGCGCGAAGGTGAATGGTTTGAACGCTGTGTGGGAGCAAAGGGAATGGGGTTGATGCCTGCGACCCTTGCTGGGGTGCATGGCGATGATGGTGACGTGATCGAATTTGCGCCGCAGCGCCTGCAGATAGCCACTGAAATTGGTCAGCGCCTTGCGTCCCATAGGGGAGTTGCATTGATTATTGACTATGGCCATTTGCAAACGGCTCCCGGGGATACGTTGCAGGCGATACGAGCGCATAAATATGTGGACGTCACAGACAGTCCGGGGGAAAGCGATTTGACTTCGCATGTGGATTTTGAAGCTTTGGGCAAAGCCATAGCGCCAGGCCAATGCACCGCAATTACGCAGCGGGCGTTTCTGCTGGCCATGGGGTTGGAACAGCGGGCTGCCATATTGTCGGCCAAGGCAGACGCGAAAACGCGGGGGATATTGGCGCGGGCAGTTTCGCGGCTGGCGGGCGAGGCGGAAATGGGCAGCCTGTTCAAAGTCATGGTAGCAACTTCGCCGGGCATGGCGACGCCTTATCCATTTGGGAAGATATGAAGCAGTTCTTCGAGTTAAAGCACCCGCGCATTGCCCATGGCTTCTTTGGAAGACAGGGGGGACGTTCGACGGGAATATTTGCCTCACTCAATTGTGGGCTGGGGTCTGGCGATGACCGCGCGACCGTTGTTCAAAACCGTGAAGTGGTGGCGCGGGCGCTGGGCGGAGAAGAAAAGCAGATTGTAACGACCCATCAGGTTCACAGCGCCGAGGCGATTGCTGTTACGAAAGCCTGGAACCATGATGATCGCCCGAAGGTTGATGGCATGGTGACTAATGCGCCGGGTGTCATTTTGGGCGTGCTGACGGCTGATTGCGGACCGGTGCTTTTTGCCGATGCGGAGGCGGGCGTTATTGGGGCGGCGCACGCGGGCTGGAAGGGTGCGCTTAATGGAATTACAGACGCGACAGTTTTGAAGATGGAAACGCTTGGCGCCGACCGTTCGCGCATCGTGGCGGTGCTGGGTCCGACGATTTCGGGATCCGCGTATGAGGTTGGCCCGGAATTTCGTGAGCGTTTTGATGCCGTGTCCGGCAGTCGGTTCTTCACGGACTCCGCAAAGGAAAACCATTATATGTTTGATCTTCCAGGCTATCTGGTGACGCGAATGCAGTCCTTTGGCATTGGCCAGGTCATTGACAGCGGGTTTTGCACCTACCGAAATGAGGATGAATATTATTCCTATCGCCGTGCGACACATCGGGGTGAAAAAGACTATGGTCGGCAGATTGCAGTTATAGGACTGAAGTAGCATGGCGCTGCATTTTGAGGTTTCTGAGCACCAAGCCCGCATCGCGGCAGCGATTTCAGCGATGCAACAGAGCAATCTGGATGGGCTGCTCATGTTCCAGCAGGAGAGCATGTATTATCTCACGGGCTATGACACGTTTGGGTTTTGTTTTTTCCAATGCCTTTATCTTGGCGCAGATGGCCAGCTGGCGCTGCTGACGCGTTCAGCGGATTTGCGGCAGGCCCAGCACACCTCCATCATAGAGGACATCCGCATTTGGACTGATGAGGCGGGCGCCCAACCCGCCACCCAGCTTCGTGATATGCTGGAGAGCCTGGGCGCCAAGGGAAAACGCCTTGGCATTGAAACTAATTCCCATGGCCTTACCCATTTCAATGGCCGCGCGGTTGATGCGGCAATGGAAGGATTTTGCACGCTCTGTGAAGCAACCAAATTGGTCAACATTTTGCGGCTGGTCAAATCGCCTGCGGAACTCAAATATGTGCGCAGGGCCGGCAAGCTTGGCGATGCGGCTTTGAAAGCCGGGATCAAGAGGACCAAGGCGGGTGCTAACGAGGGGGACATCCTGGCGGCCCAGCAGGCTGCGATTTTTTCTGGCGGCGGCGATTATCCGGCCAATGAATTCATCATAGGCTCTGATCGTGACGCGCTATTGTGCCGTTACAAATCCGGCAGGCGCAAGCTTTCGAAACGCGATCAACTCACATTGGAATTTGCCGGCGTGTATCGGCATTACCATGCGGCTTTCATGCGGACAATCATCATTGGCAAGCCGACCAAAAACCACTTGGCCATGGATGCGGCGTGTCAGGCAGCTTTGGCGGAAGTCGAGTCCGTTTTGCGGCCTGGCAATACTGCGGGTGAAGTGTTTGCGGCACATGCCCGGGTGATGGATGCGCAGGGCATGCAAAAGCACCGGCTGAATGCCTGCGGCTATTCCCTGGGCGCCAAATTCATGCCGAGCTGGATGGACTCTCCAATGTTCTACAAAGGCAACGAAGACACACTTGCCGAGGGCATGGTGTTTTTTGCGCATATGATCCTGATGAATTCCGATGTGGGGGCAGCCTATTGCCTGGGGCGCACCTATATTATCGGCGCCAAAAAAACCGAACCGGTTTCAAAGTTTCCACTCAGAATGATTGTGCGATGATAAGGATATTTCTCATCATATCATTACTGGCGCTGACAGGTTGCGGCTTGAAGCAGCCATTTGGCAAGTCGCAGGAAAATGCGCCGGCGATGACCGCTCCACCATGGGAGGCGATGGTTGCGGCGGGACCGGGGGCCGCCAATGACATTGACCTTGAAACTTTGAATGGCACCATAGATCCCAATCCTTTGCCGAATCCAGAGCTGGCCGTTGCTGAAGAGCCAACTGAAGAACCTGTGAAGGAAACACCGCCACCGAAGGCGGCGGGCAATAAACTGGAAATCAAGGCGGTGGCAGTTTTGCCAGTGAAAGGAGCTCCGGGGCAGGGCAACAAGGATCTCACCAATGCCATGCGCCAGACTCTGACAGGCGCCGGTTGGACCGTGCTAAATAAACCCGCTCCGAACGCGCTCACCATTCAGGGCAGCGTTGCCCTTTCCCCGCCTGCGGGGCCAACCCAGACTGTGGCGTTGAAATGGAGTGTGGCGATGCCCGATGGCAAGAGCCTGGGCGATATCAACCAGGCAAATGATGTGCCCGCAGGCTCGCTGGACACTGGCTGGGGGGAGAATGCGGTCCTTGCGGCGGAGGCAGCCGCTACCGGGATTTTCGAACTTATCAACAAGTTCCGGTGATTTAACTCTCTCCACAGGCTGCAATTGCGCTTGCCCTGACCCCTTGTTATAGAGCGGTCACAATTTGTGGGCGACCGAGGGACAAGCATGATGAAAATTGTGGCCGGAAACAGCAACCGGCCTTTGGCTGAGGCCATCTGCTCCTATCTCCACCTGCCGCAAACCAAGGCCGTGGTGAAGCGTTTCAACGACATGGAAGTGTTTGTTGAAATCCAGGAAAACGTGCGCGGGCAGGACATGTTCGTGGTGCAATCCACGTCGTTTCCGGCCAATGACCATCTGATGGAGCTGCTCATTATCATCGATGCCCTGAAGCGGGCTTCGGCCAAACGCATCACTGCGGTCATTCCTTATTTCGGCTATGCCCGGCAGGACCGCAAGCCTGGCCCGCGCACGCCAATTTCGGCCAAGCTGGTGGCCAACATGATCACGCGGGCTGGCGCTGACCGGGTGCTGACGCTTGATTTGCATGCGGGGCAGATTCAGGGTTTTTTTGATATTCCGACGGACAATCTCTTCGCCGGGCCGGTTCTGGTGCGCGACATCAAACAGCATAATGATGTGGGCAATACGGTGGTGATTTCACCTGACGTGGGCGGTGTGGTGCGGGCGCGGGCACTTGCCAAGCGGCTTGATACGCCGCTGGCCATCGTCGACAAGCGCCGCGAGCGGGCTGGCGAGTCCGAGGTCATGAACATCATCGGCGAAGTGAAGGGCAAGTCCTGCGTTCTCATTGATGATATCGTGGATTCTGGAGGCACATTGTGCAACGCGGCTGAAGCCCTGCTAGCCCAAGGCGCCAAGGACGTGATCGCCTACATAACCCACGGCGTGTTGTCGGGTGGAGCAGTGGCGCGCATTACCTCATCAAAGCTCAAGCAGCTGGTGATCACCGACTCCATTCAGCCCACGGAAGCCGTGAAAGTCGCGCGCAATATCCGCGTCATTGGCATTGCGCCACTGCTGGGCGAAGCCATCGGCCGCACCAGCCGCGAAGAGAGCGTATCGAGCCTGTTTGAATAGCGCCGCCTACCTCAGTCTCTTTCTCATTTCACTCGGGGCGGCGACAATCCTGCCGTTTGGATCAGAGCCTGTCGTTGCTGGATATCTGGCAGAAGGCACATTACCCTGGCAGAGCATTTTGGCAGTTGCCAGCGCTGGAAACATTCTAGGTTCGATCATCAATTGGTGGCTTGGCCGGTCGCTCGTGCGATTTCAAAACAGAAGATGGTTTCCGGTCGGCGAGAGGAATTTGACGCGGGCTGAGAATTGGTATCGGCGCTATGGCAGGGCCACGCTGCTGCTGAGCTGGATGCCGGTGATTGGCGATCCACTGACGGTCGTTGCTGGCGTGTTGCGCGAGCCGATTTGGTCATTCATTCTACTTGTGGGGGTGGCCAAGATTGGACGATATCTGTTGCTGGCGGCGGTTACGTTGAATTGGCTTGGGTAAACCGTACATCAAAGCGGGTTTCTCAGGAAATATGGATTTAACGATCTGCGGCAAGAGCGAACATGCCGCACCAGCCGCGAAGCGGGCGTTTCGCGCCGGCTCCAATAGTAACGCCACATTTCTGCCTGCTTGCGTTTCTAGCCTTCGCTGAAGCCATGTTCATGGGCTTTAAAACATTGGGAGATGATCATGAAACAATTTCTAGCCGTCGGAACACTTATGCTTGCCTTGGCAGGCCCCGCATTTGCCGGAAGCTGCCCATCGCTTGCCGCCAAGGCTGAGGAAGCCATGAAAACAGCAACTCTCGACGACGCCACCAAAACCAAGGTGACCGAGTTGATCACCAATGGCAAAGCTGACCATGAAGCTGGCAATCACGCTGATTCAATGGCCAAGCTTAACGAAGCGTTGAAACTTCTCGGCGTCGCCTCATAAGCTTTTTCCATATTTAAGCTGTTGTGGCCCGGTCTGCTGTGGACCGGGCCATTTTTTGGCGCTATTCGCAAATCTTGTAATTGCCGCTCTTTCCATGCGCGCCCATATCGAAATGGAAATGGGTTGCGTGAGCCGCGTTTGAGCCCGGGCCCAGGACCGTAGTGAAGTAGCCGCAGGCAGAGGTGCGCAAGCCATCAAGAACGGCGTTTGATGCCGTGCTGATATTTGTCGGGCCTTCAATGCTCAATATCTGGCCATCCTGCATGTGGAAGGTGGTGATATCAACCGCATTGCCGTAACCGTGTTCGCTGATCTTGGCTGAGGCATCGCCGTTGCGGCCCCGGCATTCAAATCCTGGCCCGGTGGAAATTTTTCTCAATGGCGTATTCATCTGCGCCGAAATTATGGGGCCGCCGGATTCCCGCAGCCATTTTGAGAATTGCAGGGCAAAACGGCAATTCAGCAGGGGTGCTTCCGGGAGTTCAATTCTGCCGATTATGGTCTCCACAAAGCGAAGCTGCACGGGGTTTTGCACTGAGCACAGTCCGGCTTTCACTTCATCCTTGGAGACAGAGTAAACCGCTCCCTGGGCTGTCAGCTGCTCACGGCATTTGACGTCGCCGATCATCGACGAGGGGTCCATGACTTTCCCCGGCGCTATCAAAGCAACCTGCTTTGCAATGGGCGGCTTTGGGCGCGGCGTGGGAACAAGCGGTGTGGCGACGGGGCTGGGCAACGGCAATTTTGCCACGGCCGCCGGTTTTTCCATATCTTTTATGGCTTGGGGTTTGGCCCTGACGAAATTATCCTGAAATTGGGGTCCAGTGTTTTTAGAGGGCAGGTTTTTTTTGCGTCCGGCCTCTGTCTTTTTTGCCCGTGAAAAGCACTTGCCTGAACGCAATGAACGACACACATAGCGGTCGACGTCCTTCAGCATCTTGATTGCTTCGTTTGAAGCGGCTGCAACGGGACTGCCAGCTCCGGCGAAGATGAGGGCTGTGGCAATACTCGCCACAAAAGACCAAGCGCGAACGCAATTCAGGCGATGCATCATACCATAACCATGAACGTGGCAATAAGTTCCGTAATATTTCTGCGCCAACCAGAACGCAATTTTCATTGAGCCTCGGGGAATTCTTCGAGAATGCGCTTTTCAAGCTCAATGAGATCAGCAGGCAAGGGCTGGCCGGTTTCGCGAAACTCGTTCAGTTTCTGATGGAGAAGTTCGTAAAGCTCATGAATATCTTCGGGCTGGCTGTTGATTTGACTTACCAGCAATCCAATCTGCGCCTGAAGCTCATCCAATGCCATTTGCTTCCACTTTCATTCGGGCGACTGGACTATTGTTATTTTGCTTTTGCCAAACTGCCAAGCCAATTCGACATGGATGCCCGGCAAAGCCCGTGACAAGCTCATCATCATTCCTATCAAACTGTTGATATAATTTATAAATACAGCTTCTGGAAAGGAATGGCCGTTTTTGAGGCATTGCGAAGATTACCCACACTTGCAACCCTTTGCCTCCTCATCTATACCGCCCGCCACCATGCGGGAGTGGCGGACACCCCTGGAGGCAGGCTTTTGCGTGGTTCATGATTTTCAGGAGCTTAGAAATGTCGAAAATTGTTCAGCTTAAGGCCGTAGCACGCGGCCGGGCAGGCAAGGGGGCCTCCCGCGCAGTACGTCGCGAAGGTCTCGTTCCCGGTGTCGTTTATGGCGACAAAAAGGAAGCCCAAATCATCACGCTCAATTACCGTGAGCTTGAACCCCACATTCAAACCGGCCGCTTTATGTCAACGCTGGTTGACCTTGAAGTAGACGGCCAAACGGTTCGCGCCATTCCGCGCGATATCCAGTTTGAGCCGGTGCGCGATTTCATTGTTCATGTGGATTTTCTGCGTCTCGGCAAGGCATCCCGCATCGCGGTTGATATTCCGGTGCATTTCAAGGGGCAGGAAGCCTCGCCAGGCATCAAGCTTGGCGGCTCGCTCAATATCGTTTCGCATTCGCTCAGCCTCTATTGCTCGGCTGACTTCATTCCAGACGAGATTATGGTTGATGTGGCCGGCATGCAGATTGGCCAGTCCATTCACGTTTCAAATATCACGCTGCCTGAAGGAGTGAGCCTGGTATCGCGCGATGATTTGACGCTGTGCACGATCTCAGCCCAGGCCAAGGAAGAAGTTGTCGAGGAAGCTCCCGTATCAGCGGAAGTTCCTGCCACGGCCCAAAAGGCTCCGGTTGCTGGTGCTGCTCCGGCGGCTCCTGCCGCTGGTGCAAAGGCTGCCGCTCCCGCCAAGGGCGCGGTTCCAGCTGCCGCCGCAGCGCCTGCTCCAAAGAAGAAGTAATCCTCTTCTAAAGGAAAAGGGCCATGTTTCTTCTTGTTGGTCTCGGCAATCCGGGAACCAAGTATGCCGGAAACAGGCACAATATCGGCTTCATGGCGGTGGACGAAATTGTTCGCCGCCATGGCTTTTCAAGCTGGCGCAAGCGCTTCAAGGGCGAAGTGTCCGAGGGCACTTTAGGGGGCGAGAAGGTCTTGGTTCTCAAGCCCCTGACCTTCATGAACGAGTCGGGCCAATCAGTGGGCGAGGCCCTTCGTTTTCTTGACCTTGAACCGGACAAGGTGATCGTCATTTATGACGAGCTTGACCTGCAGCCTGGCAAGGTGCGGGTGAAACTGGGTGGCGGTGCTGCCGGTCACAACGGCATCCGCTCTATCTCATCGCACATCAGCCCGCATTATGTGAGGGTGCGATTGGGCATCGGACATCCCGGCGACAAGAACCTGGTTTATCCCCATGTGCTGAGCGACTTTGCAAAATCAGACAAGATGTGGGTTGCGCCCTTGCTGGAAGCGGTCGCTGAAGAGGCAGGTTTTCTGGTTGACGGCGACTACGCGAAATTTCAAAGCAGGGTTCATCTCGCACTCAATCCAGCGCCTGAAAAGCCTGCGAAAAAGGACTAGAATTCATGGGTTTCAAATGCGGCATCGTGGGCCTTCCCAATGTCGGGAAGTCAACACTGTTTAACGCGCTAACGCAGACTTCTGCGGCGCAGGCGGCGAATTATCCGTTCTGCACGATCGATCCCAATGTGGGCGATGTGGGTGTTCCTGATCCCCGGCTTGATGAACTGGCGCGGATTGCGGCCAGCGCCCAGATCATTCCGACGCGGCTGACGTTTGTGGATATCGCCGGGCTGGTGCGCGGCGCTTCGAAGGGCGAGGGCCTGGGCAACCAGTTTTTGGCCAACATCCGCGAGACGGACGCAATCGCCCATGTGGTGCGCTGTTTTGAGGATGGCGACATCACCCATGTGGAAAACAAGATTGATCCGGTCGCTGACATTGAAACCATTGAGACCGAGTTGATGCTGGCCGACATGGACAGCCTCGAAAAGCGCGTTGTGAGCATTGAGAAAAGGGGCAAGCAGGGGGACAAGGAATCCCGCGAGATTGCGGATTTGATGAACCGCGCCCTGGTATTGCTGCGCGAGGGACAGCCCGCGCGCCTGGTTGAACGGACCGCTGACGAAGAGAAGATGTTCAGGGGTCTTGGCCTGCTGTCATCAAAGCCTGTGCTTTATGTCTGCAATGTGGAGGAAGCTTCGGCTGACAAGGGCAATGACTTTTCGGCACAGGTTTTTGCGCGCGCCAAACTGGAGAACGCGGTCGCTGTGGTGGTTTCAGCCAAGATTGAAAGCGAGATCGCGATTTTGCCTGCGGCTGACCAGAAGGATTATCTGGATGCTGTTGGCCTTGAAGAGCCGGGCCTCAACCGCGTTATTCGCGCTGGTTACGATCTCCTGCATCTTGTGACTTATTTTACAGTTGGGCCGAAGGAAGCCCGCGCCTGGAC
>JANMHO010000028.1:0-3875 GCA_031375195.1 Rhodobiaceae bacterium | reverse complement strand
GATGTTTCAAGCTGCTTGTCCGCCAGGGAAAGAAGAAGCCGCTTTTGATACTCCGCATCGGAAACAGTCTGGTCCAGCGCCCGGCGCTCGTCCTGCAGCGCTTCAATCTGTTTTTCAATGCGAACCCGCGCCGCCTCGCCTGCGGCCGCTGAAACATAGATCAGCTTTGAATCAACCGAGGCAATTTCGACACCCACGCCGCCCGAGCCTTCAACCCGGATGGACTGCGCATCAAGCTCGCCCGGCAAACCCTCCAAAATAAGTGTGGTTTCACCCGCCACCAGATGGGCCTCGGCCACCCGTGTCACCTCGGCGCCGCTTGGATAAACCGTCACCGCATCGACGCGGGAGTTGGTTTTGAGATCAGCCGCAAAGCCTGTCGATAGGCAGGTGGTCACCAGAAAAAACGTCGCAAAAGTTAAACGCATGGGAAACTCCTCCAGTTAAGGTGGAAGATTATAGTCCCAGCCCTGCGGCTAATTGAGGACGGGATTGCGTCAAAAAGCGAGCCGCTTGGCCTGGCGCACTTGCTCCAGCTTCTGCACCGCCCACAAGACCGAATCCGGCACCGGCTCATCGATCTGCACCAGACAGATGGCATCTCCCCCTTGCGCATGCCGCCCCAGATGAAACGATGCGATATTCACCTGGGCGTTGCCCAGGAGCGAGCCCAAAGCCCCAATAAAACCTGGTTTATCCTTGTTGGTCACATAAAGCATATAGGCGCCAAAATCAGACTCAAGCTCAATGCCTTTGATTTGGATGATCCGCGGCTTGCCGTCTGAAAACACCGTTCCCGCCACCGAGCGCTCCATTTCGCCGGTGCGCACTGTTAACCTTATATAGGTTTCGTAGGCGCCACGCTGGGTCTGCCGCGTCTCGTCAACCTTGATGCCGCGTTCGCGCGCCACAATGGGGGCTGAAACCATATTCACCGTGCCCAGCATGGGCTGCAAAACACCGGCCAGCGCCGCAGAGGTGAGCGCGCGGGTGTTCATCTCGCCCACATCGCCCGCATATTCAATGACCACGCCAGTGATGGGTCCGTCCGTCAATTGCCCGGCAAAGCTGCCAAGCTTTTCCGCCAGCGCCACAAAGGGCCGAAGCCTTGGCGCTTCATCGGCGGAAATCGAAGGCATGTTGAGGGCGTTGGTGACGGCCCCCGTAATCAGATAATCCGCCATCTGCTCGGCTACCTGCAGCGCCACGTTCTCCTGCGCCTCGCCCGTGGAGGCTCCAAGATGCGGCGTTGCCACCACATTCTCCAATCCAAACAGCTTGTGCGTCGAAGCAGGCTCCGTTTCGAAAACATCAAGTGCGGCTCCCGCAACCTTGCCCGATTTCAGCGCATCATAAAGCGCATCTTCCGACACCAGGCCGCCTCTTGCGCAGTTGATGATCCGGACACCCTTCTTGCATTTAGCCAGCGCCGCCGCATCCACCACATTGCGGGTCTTCTCGGTCAGCGGCGTATGCAGAGTAATGAAATCACAGCGCCTGAAAATGTCATCCAGTTCCACTTTCTCGACGCCGATACCAATCGCTCGTTCCGGTGACAGAAAGGGATCATAGGCGATAACCTTCATCTTCAATCCAAGGGCGCGGTCCGCCACGATTGATCCGATATTGCCGCAGCCAATAATGCCCAGCGTCTTGTTATAAAGCTCAACTCCCATGAAGCGGTTCTTCTCCCACTTGCCCGCATGGGTCGAAGCATTGGCCTGCGGAATTTGCCGCGCCAGCGCCATCATCATCGAAAGCGCATGCTCAGCCGTGGTGACGGCATTTCCAAATGGCGTGTTCATTACCACGATGCCCCGCGCCGAAGCCGCCGGAATATCCACGTTGTCGACGCCAATGCCAGCGCGGCCAATCACTTTCAGGTTCTTCGCCGCCTCCAAAATCTTCGGCGTCACCTTGGTGGCCGAGCGAATGGCCAAACCATCATACAGCGGAATGGCCGCCAGCAAGGCGTCCTTGTCCTTGCCGAGGTCAGGCTTATAATCAACCTCAATGCCGCGATCCCGGAAAATTTGAACCGCGGTTTCAGAAAGCCTGTCGGAAACGAGAACCCGTGGGGCCATGATGTCAATTCCCTTTCGCTTGTTCAAAGGCCCAGTTGAGCCACGGCAGCAGCGCCCGCAGGTCGGAAGTTTCCACAGTCGCTCCGCACCAGACGCGAAGCCCCGGTGGCGCATCCCGGTAGCCGCCTATGTCAAAGGCAACGCCTTCTGCTTCCAGCAGTTTCGCCATTTTCTTCGGCACTGCTTCATCGCCGGCAAGCGAGAAACACACGGAAGTATTGGACTTTGTTTCATGGACCTTCGCCAGGTTTGTCGCAAAGGGAGAAGCCGAAATCCAGCCGTCAAGCACCGCCGCATTGGCATCGGCGCGCGCGCGCAAAGCTTTCAGCCCGCCAATGCGCTTCGCCCATTTTAGCGCCACCAGATAATCTTCAAGACACAGCATGGAGGGCGTATTGATCGTCTCGCCTTCGAAAAGTCCCGTCATCAACTTGCCACCAGAAGTCATGCGGAAAATCTTTGGCATGGGCCAGGCAGGCACATGGGTTTCAAGCCGCTCAATGGCTCGCGGGCTGAGGATGATGACGCCATGCCCGCCCTCGCCGCCCAAAACCTTTTGCCACGAGAAGGTCACCACATCGAGCTTGGAGAATTCCAGCTCCTGCGCAAAAGCCGCCGACGTGGCGTCGCAAATCGTCAGGCCCTCACGGTTGGCAGGAATCCATCCAGCATCAGGAACCCGGACACCAGAGGTGGTTCCGTTCCAGGTGAAAACCACGTCATTCGAAAAATTGACGCGTGAGAGATCGGGCAGCTCGCCATAGGGCGCCAAATGCTCGTTCACGTCCTTCAGCTTCAGTTGCTTGAGCACATCGCTTACCCAGCCCTCGCCAAAACTTTCCCACGCGAGAATATCAACACCGCGCGCGCCCAGCAGCGACCACAGCGCCATTTCAACGGCACCCGTGTCCGATGCTGGCACAATGCCTATACGGTAATCGGAAGGCACTTCCAGAACATCGCGTGTGAGGTCAATAGCCTGCTTCAAACGCGCCTTACCCTCGCCCGAGCGATGCGAGCGGCCAAGGGATGCTGATTTGAGAAGGTCGGGAGTCCAGCCCGGAATCTTTGCGCAGGGGCCGGAAGAAAATTGTGGGTTGGTCGGCCGCAATGCCGGTTTGGCTATCGTCATGTCGCTCTCCATCCTTGCAGATGGACTGACCCTCGTTGGGGAGAGTTAGCCCGGGAGCCTTATGCGGCAGACTTCCTCAAAGGTCAACTGGGGCAACTCCCAGAAAACAAAACGACGGCGGATTTCTCCGCCGTCGGTTAATCAAATTGTCAGGCTCGGCTTAGAACGAGAAACGCACGCCGACCACCGCTTGATGTTCCTGTGAGTCGGGGCCAGAAATCATGATGTCCCTGAAGCGATAGCCCGCGTCAATGTCAACATTGTCGGTGAGTCCAATAGAGATGCCTGCCGCCAGGCCCAAGGCCAACCCACTGTCATCGCCAAGGCTGGAATCAGCCCAGCCATACCCCAAGCCCGCGCCGACATAAGGCGTAAACGCCGACTCATTCGCCCAATCAAAATACAGATTGCCCAAAACTGTCGTTGTGCTCATATCCGCACCCGGAGCAATTTCATAATTGCCAGACCAATCCACGGTCACGTCAGCCCGCATGTTGTCATTGTAGCGATAACCAACACCGCCACCCGCCACAAATGCGCTGTCGTCTGAACCGCCGCTCCATTCCAGAAACGACCAGCCAAGATCACCACGCAAATAGAGCCCCATGGCCTCGGAGTTTGCCTCAGTAACCTCAGGCGGAAGATCCGTGGCCCGGGCT
>JANMHO010000018.1:0-32931 GCA_031375195.1 Rhodobiaceae bacterium | reverse complement strand
CGCAATTCTTCTTGGAAATTTTCAACCGCGGAAGCCTGTGCCCTTGTTGCCAGGTGCTGGGCGGAATCACGCACTGTTTCGATGCGCTCGGAAAGCTCTTTCAACTCGTCGTGGATTGCATCGGGCAGCGGGAAATCGGTTTTTGACTGGCTGCGCTCAGTGCGGTCCGAAAGTTCATTCAGGCGCTGCTCAAGTTGGCTGAAAGCGGGTGCGGCTTGAAGGATCTGTTCATTTGCTGACGTCATTGCCCGCTCGGCCATGTCTGCCATGCGCTCCTGCATGGATTTCAACGCCTCGCGGGTGCGGGTTTCACTTATTTCGATGTGCTCGACAGTATTGCGAACGGCTGATTCCAGCGCTCTGATCGCGCTTACGTCTTCGTGCCTCGGGCCGGAAAGCGGCTGCGCCAATTGTCGGCCGAGCGCCGCCAACTGTTCATGGATTGAAGCGAAAATTTCCGCGTTGTGACGCTCGCTGGATTCAACGCGGTCCAGTATATTGCGAAGGGCCTCCGCATCTTCTGAATTGGATTCTGAAGAGTACATGGATTGCGCTGGCGCCGTGGACTGTTCGCCACGCGCTATTCTGGAAAGCTGCTCGGCAATATCCTCAAGCCTGATCGATGTATCGTCGCGAGACGCGCGATGGCGGAAGGGGGGCGCTGTCGGAGCCAAATCCTGTTCAACACCGTCGGACGAATCCAGTATTTTCGTATTGAGCCATTCGCCAAGGCTCATCCCTGACCTGCGCGCGGCGTCTTTTGCCGCCTCGCGGGTTTCTGGTTCGATGCCTTTTACGCTCCAGGGGATTCCGGGTTTCATTCGCTTTTCCACTTACATTCCAGCCATGTACTGCGCTAAGTCCCGCAATACGAATCTCAGGCTCCAAAAACTTTGCTATCCATAGAAGTTAACTTTTTAGGTAAATATTCGGTTAAGTATTTGTTTCTTTTTTATTAATGAGCCAGATAAAGTGGACAAACTGTGAACCAATTCCCGCCTCTTGCCTTCATCGGAAACTCTCTTGACCGCTGCGCCAATCACCGGGTCAACAAGGTTTGGCTGGAGCAAGTATTAAAGGCCGCAACAACGCGGCATGTTCACTTGAACGGCGACAAGGTGGGTGTTGTTGACGGGGTGCTGCAGACCTATGAGCGGGCCGGCTCAGTTGAAACGGTATTCCTGGGCCGCGACGAAAGTGGGGCTGGCTGGTTTGCCAGCCGAACCGAGGCCACTGATGATCTTATGGATTTGAGAAGCCTTGCCACGGTCGCTTGCCTACCGCCCTGGCAGCTTGGGATGTTGGCGCAGGCGCGCTCGTTGCTGCACTGGCATGAGCGCCATGGTTTTTGCGCAAACTGCGGGCAGCAAACGGAACTCGAGGATGCCGGCTATCGCCGTCATTGCAAGGCATGCCTGACAGATCACTTCCCGCGCACGGACCCTGTCATCATCATCGCGGTCCGGCACCGGGGCCGCATTCTTCTGGGCCGGCAAAGCTCATGGCCTGAGGGCATGTATTCAACGCTCGCGGGCTTCATGGAACCAGGCGAGACAATTGAACAGGCGGCCCGCCGGGAAGTTTTTGAAGAAGCTGCAATCCGCGTCGGCAATATCAGAATTCACACTACCCAGCCCTGGCCATTTCCATCCAGCTTGATGATTGGCCTCATTGGCGAAGCGCTCACCGATGAAATCACCGTCGACGTGAAAGAACTTGAAACCGCGCGCTGGTTTGAAAAGGCGGAAATTCTCGCCATGCTCAAAGGCAACCACCGGGACGGACTGAAGGCATCTAATCCCATGGCAATCGCGCATCATCTGATCGGCGCCGCCATTCAATCGTTCTGAGAGGGCGCCATTCTCGCGGCCAGTTCCGCGCGGTAAGGGCTTGCCTTGTAGACGCCAAGCACACGTATGTATGAGGTGAAGAACGCGAGCTCTTCAAGGGCCAGCCTGACATTGCGCTGGCTTGGATGGCCCTCGATATCGGCATAAAATTGCGTGGCGGAAAACTGGCCCTCGAGCTGGTAGGATTCAAGCTTGGTCATGTTTACGCCATTGGTGGCAAAGCCGCCCATGGCCTTGTACAGCGAGGCCGGCACGTTGCGGACGCGAAAGACAAAACTGGTAATGACCGGCTCGTCTTCTGGCTCCGCATCCTGTTGCGTTGGCGAAAGCACAACAAAGCGGGTGGTGTTATGGGACTCATCCTCAATGTTTTCCCTTAACACTTCGAGGCCATAAATCTGGGCCGCCAGTTTAGTCGCAATGACAGCGCGGGAGTTATCCTTGATCTCAACAAGCTCGCGGGCCGCCCCTGCCGTATCGACTGCCACAACAGCTTTCAGGCCCAGCTCCCGGATAAGTTTGCGGCATTGACCCAGCGCATGCACATGGCTGTACACCGATTTCAATGCGGGGATTTTTACACCAGGCAGTGCCAGGAGCTGGTGGTGCACGCGCAGAAAATGCTCGGCCACAATATGCAAGTTGGCGGCGGGCATCAGATGGTGAATATCGGCGACACGGCCTGCGACCGAGTTATCAATCGGGATCATGGCGAGGTCTGCTTCGCCCTCCTTCACGGCCTGAAAGGCGTCCTCAAAGGTTCGGCAGGAAAGCGGTTTGTGATCGGGAAAGGCCTCAATGCAGGCAATGTGGGAGTTGGCTCCGGCTTCGCCCTGATAGGCGATTTTGGCTTTCATGGTTTCTTCCTTAAAATGGCACGGACTGCCTCAAGATCGGCGGAGGTATCAACGCCGAGCGGCACGGAGTCAACCCGCACCACGGCGATCCGCATGTCATTATCCAAAGCGCGCATCTGCTCCAGCTTGCGCAGGGTTTCCCTGGTGCTGACGGGGAGGCTTACAAACCGGCTGAGGGATTGCCTGCGATAGGCGTAGACGCCGATATGATGCCAGTAGGGCGCTTCGTGCTCTGGCCCCACTTCACGCACGAAATCACGGGCATAGGCCACCTCACGGTCCTTGCCCAGGGACGCAATCGCCTTCACGATGTTTGGATTTTTGATATCTTCATCATTTTCAATGAGGGCTGCGATAGTCGCAATATCGACCTGCTCATTGGTGAGGCCTGCCAGGCAGCGCCTGACGGCCAGGGGGTCAACGGTTGGCAAATCGCCTTGCAAATTTACGACATATTCGAATTTCTCATGGATATCGCGCATCTTGAGGGCGGCCGCGATGCGGTCAGAACCTGAGGGAAGCGCGGGATCGGTTACAATCGCATCGCCGCCATGATTGCGGATAATTTCAACAATTTTAACCTCAGCGGCAGCCACCAGAACCTGGCCTACATTGGCTTCAGTGGCGCGTTTCCACACATGCACAATCATGGGCAGGCCGTTGATATCAGCCAGGGGTTTTCCCGGCAGCCTGCTAGACGACATCCGGGCAGGAATGACGACAATGGTATTTTCGGGTTCAACCATGAAATAATTCTGGGCGCGGCAAATTGTTCAGCTGCCCTTATACGTATTGCAGCCTGGGAGAGAAACAATTAGTTTCCGCCCGCAACTTTCACCACCGCAAGGGACCAGCTACCTCCATGGACAGTTTTGAATTCAATAAAATTGCAGGCGCTGTTTTGGCCACAGCATTGGCGGTATTTGGCCTGAAGGAGCTTTCGGGCATCATCTATCACAGTGAAACCCCCGAAAAACCGGGGTTTGTGATTGAGGTTGCGGAAGCCACAGAGACGCCGTCCGAGGCCCCCGCCGAGGGTGTTCCCGCTGTTTCAATTGGCACTCTTCTGGCCAGCGCTGACCCGGCCAAGGGCCTTGGAGCCGCAAAACCTTGCCAGGCTTGCCACGACTTCAAAAAGGGGGGACCCAACAAAACCGGCCCCAATCTGTGGGATGTCGTTGAGCGCGGCATCGCTTCGCATGAGGGCTTTAGTTTTTCCGATGGCATGAAGGCGCGAACAGCGGAAAAATGGACCTACGAGAATATAGATGCCTTTCTCAAAAACCCGAAAGCTGCTGTCAAGGGCACCAAGATGGCGTTTGCGGGCGTGAAAAAGGATCAGGTTCGCGCCGATCTCATCGCTTATCTGGCTTCGCTTTCGGACGCGCCGAAGCCTTTTCCGGCCCCATAAAGAACTCAATCATTGCAAAGAATTAACACCGGCAAGCCTTGCCGGTGTTTTCTTTTGGGGCAAGGCGAGTGTATCTATAGGTGAATCAGCCAAGGAGAATGAAGCCGATGAGCATCAGCCGCAGAACCACGTTGAAGCTGGCTGCCGCCCTGCCCTTGGCCAAGTTCACCTGTATTTCTGCAGCGGCTGCCGAGGAGCGGCAATTCCGCCATGCGCTCACACTTTTTGACGACATAAAATACGGGCCGGATTTCAAGAACTTTGACTATGTGAATGTGGCGGCTCCAAAAGGCGGGCGGATCAGACTGGCGGCAACTGGATCCTTTGACAGCCTGAACCCCTATACCTTCAAAGGAGAGTCGGTTGCACTTGCAGGCAATGAGTCCCTGCTTACGTCCTCCCTCGACGAACCTTCAACTGAGTATGGCCTTGTAGCGGAAGGCGTTTGGTTTCCAGATGACAGATCATCAGTGGTCTATCGTCTGCGACCCGAGGCCCGTTTTCATGATGGCGAACCCATGAAACCAGACGACGTGGTTTGGAGCATGAATGCCCTCAAGGAAAGCCATCCATTCTATAACGGCTACTACAAGGACATTGTCAAAGCTGAAGTGACAGGCGACAGGGAGGTTACATTTACTTTCGCCGTAAAGGGGAACAGAGAATTGCCCCTGATCACCGGCCAGCTTCCCATCCTGCCGAAGCATTGGTGGACAGGAAAAGATGCCAATGGCAAGCAGCGCGACATCAAAGAGACAACTCTGGAAATTCCGCTGGGCTCCGGCGCCTACAAAATTGCCGAGGTAAAGTCGGGAGCTTCCATCCTGCTTAAACGCGTGGAGGACTATTGGGGTAAAGAATTGCCGGTCAACATGGGGCAGGATAATTTCGACGATATCGAATACATTTTTTTCCTTGACGCAAATGTTCAGCTCGAGGCCTTCAAGGGCGATCAATATGATTACCGGTTGGAAAGCAGTGCAAAGAACTGGGCAACGGGTTACGACTTCCCTGCCGTAAGAGATGGACGCTGCATCAAGGAGGAAATCACTCTGAAACAGGTTGAGGGCATGCAAAGCTTTGCCTTCAATACGCGGCGCGGCAAATTTCAAGATGCCCGGGTGCGCCTAGCCCTGAACTACGCTTTTGATTTTGAGTGGTCCAATGCCAACCTGTTTTACGGCCAATACAAAAGATCGCGCAGTTTCTTCAACAATTCAACGATGGAAGCAACGGGCCTGCCTTCTCCAGAAGAACTTGCCCTGCTTGAGCCACTAAGAAGCCAGCTACCGGCTGAAGTGTTTACCACCGAGTATTCCAATCCAGTGAACACTAGCAGTACGGATCGGCGCAAAAATTTGCGTCAGGCTTCAAAGCTTTTAGGTGAAGCTGGTTGGAACGTTACGCAAGACGGCAATCGTTCTGTTCTGAAGAATGCTGCGGGAGAGAAATTGGAAATTGAGTTCATTCTGGATTCGCCTTTGTTCGAGAGAATTGTATTGCCCTACAAGCAGCAGCTCGAACTGCTGGGAATAACTGTGATGATCAAGACGGTCGATTCAGCCCAGTATCAAAGGCGCGTTGAGACATTTGATTTCGATATTATCGTTGGAACTTTTGGCCAATCGCTATCGCCAGGCAATGAGCAGCGTGATTTTTGGGGAAGTGCCGCAGCCGATAAAAATGGCAGCCGAAACATTATCGGCATCAAGAATCCGGCGATCGACGCATTGATTGATGCGGTCATATTTGCGAAAGACAGGTCCGGACTCACGGCAGCATGCAAAGCACTGGATCGCGCGTTGATCTGGAATCACTATCTGGTTCCTATGTGGTTTGCACCTTACGAGCGCACGGCGCGCTGGGACCGCTTTGGTCGGCCAGACAAATTGCCGGACTATGCGCTGGGTTTTCCCACCATTTGGTGGTGGGACGAGGAAAAAGCCAGGAAAGTAAAAAAGGCATGAGGACGTGGCTGGCGCTGTTCGCTGTTTTGGCGTTCGTTTGCCCTGTTGATGCCGCGCCCTCGCATGGGCTTTCGGTTTTTGGCGAACTCAAATATCCATCCAGTTTTACCCATTTCGACTACACCAACCCCGACGCCCCCAAGGGCGGGCGCATGGCGCTCATTGGACCGGTGGCCAATGACACATTTGACAGTTTCAATGGCTACATCCTGAGAGGCGATCCCGCGCAGGGGCTTGAACTTCTGTTCGACTCGCTGATGGTCCGCGCCATGGATGAGCCGGACGCTGTCTATGGGCTTGTGGCGAAGTCGGCGAACCTTGAAAATGACCGCAAGAGCATTACATTCGATCTTCGCGAAGAAGCAAAATTCGCCGATGGCACAGCGCTCACCTCCTCCGATGTCTGCGACAGCTTCCGCCTGCTTTCAACGCTTGGCCATGAGAACATCAAGATCACCATCAAGGATGTCGAGGCTTGCGATGCACCGGCACCTCACACAGTGCGTTACCGCTTCAAGACCGCCGGCATCCGCGATCTGCCGCTCACCATCGCAGCATTGCCGATTTTCTCCAAGGCGTACTACGCCAAGAATGATTTCGCCAAGACCAGCCTTGACGCACCGCTCGGCTCCGGCCCTTACAAAATTAGGAAATTCCGCTCTGGTGAATATGTGGCTTACGAGAGACGCGATGACTATTGGGCCAAGGATTTGGCTGTCAACCGCGGGCGCTACAATTTCAACGAAGTGCGTTTTGATTATTTCCGCGAGCGCACAGCGGGCCTTGAAGCGCTAAAATCCGGGGTCATCGATCTTCGCGAGGAGTTTACCTCGCGTGACTGGGCCACCTCCTATGATTTTCCAGCGCTGAAGGAAGGCCGCGTCAGGCAAACCGTGCTGCCTGATGAAACGCCTTCCGGCGCGCAAGGCTATTTCTTCAATCTCCGCCGTGAAAAATTCCAGGACATCCGGGTGCGCCGCGCCTTCAACCTGGCGTTTGACTTCGAATGGACCAACAAGAATCTTTTCTATGGTTTCTATGGGCGCACGGCGAGTTTTTTTGAATCCTCGCCATTGAAAGCAGTTGGTCCGCCGCCTGCCGATGAACTCGCCGTCCTCGAACCCATGCGCGCCACGCTGCGGCCTGAGGTTTTCGGCCCACCTGAATTGCCACCGGTCAGCGATGGTTCCGGCCAGGACCGCAAGCTGCTGCGCCAGGCTTCCGATCTTCTTGATCAGGCTGGCTGGGCCAATGAAAATGGCCTGCGCAAAAACGCCAAGGGCGAGGCTCTGTCCGCTGAATTTCTCATCGAAAGCCCGGTTTTCGAGCGCATCCTCGCGCCTTTTGTGAAAAACCTTAAACTTCTCGGCATTGACGCCAGCATCCGCATCATCGACGAAGCGCAATATCAGTCGCGCCGCGAGTCTTTTGACTATGACATCCTCTCCAGCAGGTTTTCATCCGGCGTCACGCCCGGCACTGATCTTCGTGTTTTCTTCGGCACCGAATCCGCCGGGGCGCCTGGCAGTTTCAATGTCTCGGGCGTTGCAAGCCCCGCTATCGACTCGCTGATCGAGCAGGTTGTCTCGGCTGAATCCCGCGAGCGCCTCAACGTCTCCGGCCGCGCCCTTGACCGCGTGCTTCGCGCTGAAATTTTCTGGGTGCCCAACTGGCACAAGGGCAGCCACTGGATCGCGCACTGGGACCGTTTCGGCTGGCCTGCGATAAAACCCAAATATGACCGTGGCATCACCGATACCTGGTGGTATGACCCAGCCAAAGGAAACTGATTCCCCGCCATGGGCGCGTATATTCTCAAACGTATCCTGCTGATGATCCCGACCTTGCTGGGCATCATGCTGATGACGTTTACGGTCATTCAATTCGTGCCGGGCGGGCCTATTGAACAAGTCATCGCCAAGATGCAGGGCACGGACACGGACGCCACGGCGCGCATCAGCGGCAATTCTGGCAATGAGGCTGGCGGCAACGCGCAGTCGCAAACGGGCCAGGATGCCAGCATCAAGTACAAGGGCGCGCAGGGGCTCGACCCCGAGTTCATCAAATCACTGGAAGCGCAGTTTGGCTTTGACAAGCCAGTGCACGAACGCTTTCTGAAAATGATTGGCGATTATTCCACATTCAATTTTGGCGAGAGCTATTTCCGGGACCGCAGCGTCGTGAGCCTGATCGTTGAAAAAATGCCAGTGTCGATTTCGCTTGGCCTTTGGCTGACGCTGATCACCTATGCCGTATCCATTCCCATGGGCATCCGCAAGGCGGTGAAAGACGGATCCAATTTTGATCTATGGACATCCGTGGTCATCATTATCGGTTACGCCATACCGAGTTTTATTCTGGCGATCCTGCTGATCGTGCTGTTTGCCGGCGGGAGCTATTACAGCTGGTTTCCGCTCCGCGGCCTGACTTCCGATAACTTTGAAGAGCTAAGCTGGTTTGGCAAGGCGCTCGACTATGCGTGGCACATGACTTTGCCGCTCGTGGCCATGGGAATTAGCGGGTTTGCCACGATGACGCTGCTGACCAAGAATTCCTTCCTTGACGAAATCAAGAAGCAATATGTGGTGACGGCGCGCGCCAAGGGCCTGACCGAATCCCAAGTGCTTTATGGCCATGTGTTTCGCAACGCTATGCTGCTGGTCATCTCGGGTTTTCCGGGCGCGTTTCTGGGGGCTTTCTTCGCGGGCTCGCTGCTGATTGAGACGATTTTTTCACTCGATGGCCTGGGCTATCTCACTTACAAGGCAGCCCTTGACCGTGACTATCCGATCGTCTTTGCCAACCTTTATATCTTCACGCTTGTGGGCCTGGTGGTGGCGCTTATCAGCGACCTGACCTACATGTGGATTGACCCGCGCATTGATTTTGACGCGCGCGAGGTTTGAACATGATGGCTTTGTTCAAACTCAAGGGACTTAACAGGCGGCGCTGGGAACTCTTCAAGGCCAACCGCCGCGGGCTGTGGTCACTGTGGATATTCGGGGTTCTGTGTTTCATCAGTGTTTTTGCGCCCGTCATCGCAAATGACCGGCCAATGCTTGTCTCCTACAAGGGCGAGTTGTTGTTTCCGACCTTTGTTGATTACCCTGAGTCGAAGTTCGGTGGATTTCTGGCGCAAACAGACTACCGGGACGCAGTGAACCTGGACGAGATCAACGCCAATGGCTGGATGATTTGGCCGCCCATCCGCTATTCATACAATACCGTCAACAATGACTTGCCGCGCCCCGCGCCATCAACTCCCGCTTCCAATCTTACCCGGGAAGAAGCATGCGCGAAATATCCGTTGGGGCCAGCTGACCCCTCCTGCATCGCAGGAAACATGAACTGGCTTGGCACTGATGACCAAGGGCGCGATGTGGTGGCGCGGCTGGTCTACGGCTTTCGCATATCCGTCGCATTCGGCCTCATTCTTACATTCTTTTCATCGATAATTGGTGTGGCCGCAGGGGCTGTGCAGGGTTATTTCGGCGGGTGGACCGATCTGCTGTTCCAGCGCTTCATTGATATCTGGGCATCAATGCCAACGCTGTATCTGCTGATCATCTTGGCGGCGTTCATCACGCCGACATTCTGGCTCTTGCTTTTCATCCTCGTTTTGTTTTCATGGACCGGGCTGGTGGGCGTGGTGCGGGCGGAATTCTTGCGGGCGCGGAATTTTGAATATGTGCGGGCCGCCCGGGCGCTTGGATTGAGCAACGCGAAAATCATGTTCAAGCACCTGCTGCCCAATGCGCTCGTGTCGACTGTCACCTTTATGCCATTCATTCTTTCTGGTTCCGTCACCACGCTGACCGCGCTTGATTTCCTTGGGTTTGGATTGCCGCCGGGATCGCCTTCCCTTGGTGAATTGCTGGCGCAGGGCAAGTCCAATCTGCAGGCGCCATGGCTGGGTTTCACCGGCTTCTTTGTGGTTTCCATCATGCTTACACTTCTGGTGTTTATCGGTGAGGCGGTGCGGGATGCGCTTGATCCGCGAAAGACTTTCGCATGAGCGATGTTCTGCTCGAGGTCAAAGACCTTTCCGTCGCATTTCGGCAGGGTGGCAATGTGAACCTGGCGGTCGACCGAGTTTCCTTCACCTTGAAAAAGGGGGAGACTCTGGCGCTTGTCGGCGAATCCGGGTCAGGCAAATCTGTCTCCGCGCTTTCCATTCTGAAACTGCTGCCCTACCCCGCCGCCGAACATCCTTCGGGTTCCATCAAATTCAATGGCGAGGAACTGCTTGACGCCGATGAGCGAGATTTGCGGAAAGTGCGTGGCAACGACATCACCATGATTTTCCAGGAGCCGATGACTTCGCTCAATCCGCTGCATTCGGTGGAGCGGCAGATTGGCGAAATACTTGAATTGCATCAGGGCTTGACGGGCAGCGCCGCGCGCGAACGCATCGTCAGCCTGCTGACGAAAGTTGGCATCCGCGATCCGGAAACGCGGTTGCACGATTATCCGCACCAGCTCTCCGGCGGCCAGCGCCAGCGCGTGATGATCGCCATGGCGCTTGCCAATAATCCCGACCTTCTCATTGCGGACGAACCCACCACAGCCCTTGATGTGACCGTGCAGGCGCAGATCCTGAAACTGCTTAAAGAATTGCAGGCCGAATATGGCATGGCGCTGTTGCTGATCACCCACGACCTCGGCATTGTGCGGCACATGGCGAACGATGTTTGCGTGATGCAGCGGGGAAAGGTGGTTGAGGCGGGTGACGCCAGGAAAGTGTTCGCCAATCCACAACATGAATACACCAAAATGCTGCTGGCGGCGGAGCCAAAGGGGCTGCCGCCAAAGAGCGACGCAAGCGCCGCCGCCGTGGTCGAAACCCGGAACCTGAAAATCTGGTTTCCCATCAAGCGCGGGTTTTTCCGCAAGACCATTGGCCACATCAAGGCGGTGGATGGGCTTGATGCCGTGGTGCGGGCGGGCCAGACGCTGGGCATCGTCGGCGAATCAGGATCCGGGAAAACCACGCTGGGCCTCGCCATTCTGCGGTTGATCTCATCAACGGGAGAAATCTCGTTTCAGGGCCAGCGCATTGACGGCCTGAGTTCGCGCGCCATGCGGCCTCTGCGGAAAGACATGCAGATCGTTTTTCAGGACCCGTTCGGCTCGCTGTCGCCGCGGCTTTCCATTTTGCAAATTGTCGAAGAGGGCCTGATTGTGCAGGGCGGCAGAGGCGATGCCGAGGAGCGCCGCGACCATGTTTCGCAGGCGCTCACGGAAGTTGGGCTCGATCCCACAACCATGGACCGCTACCCCCATGAATTTTCCGGCGGGCAGCGGCAACGCATCGCCATTGCGCGGGCCCTGGCGCTCAACCCCAAATTCATCATGCTGGATGAGCCGACATCGGCGCTTGACATGTCGGTTCAGGCGCAGATCGTCGACCTGCTGCGGGCGCTGCAGGTGCGGCATAATCTCAGCTATTTGTTCATCAGCCATGACCTCAGGGTGGTGCGGGCGCTGGCCAATGAAGTGATCGTCATGCGCAACGGAGTCGCCGTTGAGCGAGGGCCAACCGCGCGGATATTTGATGCTCCGCAAACGGAATACACCAAGGCGCTCATCGCGGCGGCCCTCAACCTCAAGACCGCCCCGGAAAATGTCGTGAGGCAGTGATGGCATTCCTGTTTGTGCTGCCGACATGGCCTGCGGATGTCTGGAAGGCCGCCATGGTGAAAGTGGCGCCTGAACTCGATGTTCGAATTTGGCCCGACACCGGCCGGATTGAGGATATTGAATATGCGGCGGCTTGGCTTCCGCCTGCCGATGTGTTGAAGAACCTGCCCAATTTGAAAGTCATATATTCCCTGGGCGCCGGCGTTGACGCCATTCTGAAAGACCCGACACTTCCCGAAAACATCCCAATCGTCCGGGTCAATGACGATGATCTCACCAAGCGCATGACTGAATATGTCGTGTTGCACGTCCTCCTGCATCACCGGCAGCAGCGGCGCATAGACGCCAACCAAAAGGCCAGGATTTGGGATAGTTTCCCGACGCACGCGGCCTCGGCGCTTTCGGTGGGCATCATGGGACTTGGCGTCATGGGGCAGGATTCGGCTTTGCGATTGCGTGATCTTGGCTTCCGGGTTGCGGGCTGGAGCCGAAGCAGGAAGGCTATTGAGGGCGTTGAATGTTTTGCCGGCGCTGGCGAGTTTGACCAATTCCTGGCGCGCACGGACGTGCTGGTTTCCCTGTTGCCAGCGACGGCCGAAACCGATGGCATTATCAATCGCACGAATATTCAAAAGCTTTCTCGCAAGGGGCCATTTGGAGCGCCGAGTGTGATCAACGCCGGGCGCGGCCGCCAGCAGGTGGCGGAGGACATTCTGGCCTGCCTGGAGAGTGGCGAGCTTCACGCCGCCACGCTTGATGTTTTCGCCGTTGAACCCCTGCCCGCAGACAGTGCCCTGTGGACGCATCCCAAGGTCACCGTAACCCCCCACATCGCAGCCGATTCCGATCCGGAAGTGATCTGCGCCTATGTGCATGCCCAGATCAAACGGCATCGGGCGGGACAGCCACTGGCCAATCTGGTTGATCAATCCCGAGGTTATTGAAGCCGCTTTATACTTGTTATAGGGCTGCCGGTTACTGCGACGCGCCCGATTGCCTCAGCCAACGGCTCTTTCACGGCCATCATGTGAAAGCCGTTGGCGTGCAGCAGGTTTTTGTCATCGCACATGATGCCCACATGGCCATGCCAAAACACCAGATCGCCCCGGCGCAGGCTGGCCAGGTCATTGACAATCAGGCTTTGGCCAAGTTGTTCTTCCTGCAAGTCAGCATCGCGGAGAGCCGGAACGCCGCAGGCCTCCAGCGATATTTGCACGAGGCCGGAGCAATCCAGCCCAAGATGGGATTTGCCGCCCCAATAATAGGGCGCATCGAGAAACCTTTCAGCGACACCGACGAAATCAAGTTCGTGTTCGCCGATCGGTTTGAGGTGTTTGGTGAAGACAAATTTCCCATTTGACAGCCTTGAGAATTCTTCGTCCGCTTCGGTGATTTCCAAAGCGGCATTCATGGGTATCGAAATAACCGGCTGCGATTTGATGCCGGCGGATGGGTATAACAGCGTGGAGCGTGCGCTAACCCTGTGACTTGGGTTGGACAATTTTTCAGAAGCAAAGCCAGCGTGAATGTATCCAACATAGTTGTCGCGCTGCAATTGGCACCAAAGGTAGCCATTCTGGTTCTCATAGGCCAATATTTTTTCGCCGAACAGGGCCTGGGTGGTTTGCGCTGCGGTTTCGGTCGGCCCGCCCAGCATCGGCGCGACAGGCGCCACTATCTCCATGGGTTTTCCAGCCAGACCGGGGCGGTTTGCGTGAAGACGCTGATCCATTTCCACCTACAAATTCCTTGCGCGCCTGCCGATCAGGTCGGCCAGCTGGTCAAGATAGAGCGCGCCCTTGACAGTACGCTGGACCAGCACATTGCGGCGATCTGCTTCATCACGCCTTCGCGCCAGGAGATCAAGCTTGCCCATTGAATTCAAGGCGCGCGTTACCACCGGTTTTGAAACTCGCAGGGTTTTGGCAAGGTCGCGGATGGTGTGCGGCGGCGCTTCCATATAAACCGTCAACAAGATTGTTAACTGGCGAACGGACAGGTCAGGTTGATCGCCATGGACCTGGGCCAGATTTACGTCATGCCAGAGTTTGAGGGCCTGTGCAGTTCCAAGTTGAATGGGCATACCTGTTTCTAAGATCGTTACGGGTGCGTTTCAAGCCTGTTTCTGATAACGCTCACCAATCAACGCAAATAGCGCCCTTATTCCTTGCGCTTCGCCTCCCTTGGGGCTTCCGGGCTTGGCTGTTGGCGTCCAGCCATAGACATCCAGATGGACGTAGGATTTCGTTCTCTCCACGAAACGTTTGAGAAACAGGGCCGCGGTGATCGAACCGGCAAAACCTGAGTCGCCGCTGTTATTCATATCGGCTACGGAAGATTCAAACAGCGAGTTGTATCGCTCCCATAGGGGAAGCCGCCAGAGGGGATCGTTTTGGGCGATTGCCTGCCTGGCAAGCTCTGACGCCAGAGCCTCATCTGATGTATAAAAGGGTGGCAGATCGGGCCCCAGAGCCACGCGCGCTGCACCCGTGAGGGTTGCCATGTCGACCAGCAGATCCGGTTCCTCCTCATCGGCAAGCGCCAAGGCATCGCCCAGAACCAACCGGCCTTCCGCGTCCGTGTTGCCAATCTCTATCGTCAGGCCTTTTCGGCTTTTCAATATGTCACCGGGCCGGAAAGCTTCGCCAGATATGGCATTTTCAACCGCCGGAATGAGCACGCGCAAATGGACAGGCAACTTGGCTTCCATGATCATTTGGGCAAGGCCCAGCACGTTGGCAGCGCCGCCCATATCCTTCTTCATCAGCGCCATGCCCGAAGCCGTCTTGATATCAAGGCCGCCGGTGTCAAAGCAAACGCCCTTCCCCACGAGGGTGACTTTGGGGGCCTGTGATTTTCCCCAGGTCATATCAATCAGGCGTGGGTGCCTCGGGCTGGCTTTGCCGACAGCGTGTATCATTGGAAAATCGCGCTTCAGCTCTGCGCCCGAAATGACGGAAAACTTGGCGTTGTAGGACTTTGCCAGTCTTCGGGCTGCCGCCTCCAGCTCATCTGGGCCTAGATCATTGGCGGGCGTGTTGATGAGATCGCGCACCAGATAGGCCGCATTTGCGATGCTTATGATTTTTTCGTAGCCAATGCCGGCGCTGCTAACGAGGCGCGGAAATTTTCTTTCGCTGGATTTGTAGCTGTCGAACACATAGGCTTCCAAACACCACGCCAGCTCCAAGTGTTCGGGAGCGCCACCTTGAACGGAATAGAGGCCAGGCGGCAATTGCCGGCAGTGGCGCGCCAATGCGAAACCATCAGCACCAGGCTTCGAACCCAGGAACACCTCGGCGACAGCGCCCTGGCTGCTGGGCACCTGAAGGCAGCTTCCCGATGCGCCGGTGAATTCCTGCGCCGCCGCCCAGGTTTTGGCCAGTGGCGGCAGATCAGCGATGAATTCCGGCCAGGTGGCTTCGCTCGTGATTCTTATGGGAATGGAATTCCCGTTAGCCGACTTCACTAGAACTTCCCTGGCATCAAGCATCTGTTTCTCACTCTGGCGGGCTGGCGGTTGCCAGCATGGTTAACAGTTTATTGACTTCTGCACAGCAAGATCAACCGAAATTCCAAGTTTATTGGACATGATTCTTGTGGGGTATAAATGATGGCGGCGGTTTTCAACGATGGTTTGCGCAAGTTTCTGGTGCCGGCACTGCTTATTGCATCGGCGTCTGCCATTTCAGCCTGCCAAAGCAAAACCGCGAGTCTTGACGGCCTCGACAGCATGAACACGGCGAGTACCAATCCCGCATCTTTCACGAAAACGGCCGAATTGGGTGAGCGCTGGGCAAAGGACCAAAAAAACCTGGAACTGGGCCTCGCTTATTCCGATGGTCTTGAAAAACTGGGGCAGTCGGACAAACAGTTGCAGGTTCTCCAAACCGTATCTGAGCTCAATCCGGGCAATGCAAAAATTCAATCACTCTATGGCAAGAAACTTATAGGCGCCAATAAGCCAGCCGAAGCGGTTCCTGTTCTCGAAAAAATAGTGGCCAATGACGCCAATGACTGGCGCGCGCGTTCAGCTCTTGGCTCGGCCTATGACCAGCAAGGCCAGTATGCCAAAGCACGTGAATCCTATCAGGCGGCGCTAGCGATCAAGCCAAACCAAATTTCAATCCTGAACAATATGGGCATGTCCTATGCCCTGGAAGGCAACTTGAAGCAGGCGGAGGCCACATTGCGGGGAGCCATGGAACTGCCTGACGGTAAAACAATGCCGCGCCTTCGCCAAAACCTGGCGCTCGTGGTGGGCTTGCAGGGCAGATTTGAAGAGGCCCGCAAGATTGCCAGCGAAGATCTGCCGATCGACCAGGTTGATGCGAACATGGCCTACCTGCAAAAGATGCTTTCCCAGCCCAATACCTGGCAGCAGCTTTCGGGCGAGACCGAAGGCTGAAAGAACCCACCAAAACAAAAAAAGCGCGATTGTCACTCGCGCTTTTTTTTATGTGATGCGGCTATCTACCTGACCTGATTGATCATGATGATGGAGGGGCCCAAGATGACGACGAAAATGATGGGCAAAAAGAACAATATCATTGGAACTGTCAGCTTGGGCGGAAGTGCCGCTGCTTTTCGCTCAGCTTCCGACATGCGGGCATCACGGTTTTCCTGCGCGAGCACGCGAAGTGCGCTGCTGAGTGGCGTGCCATAACGCTCGGACTGGATAAGACTTGTGACAACTGATTTGACGGTCGGCAGTCCGGTGCGCTTGCCCAGGTTTTCAAATGCCTTGCGACGATCCTGGAGATAAGAAAGTTCAGCCACTGTGAGGGTCAATTCCTCAGCCAATGGCACTGACCCGCTGCCAATTTCCCGGGCGACACGTTGCATTGCGGGCTCAATAGCCATGCCAGATTCCACGCAGATCAACAGCAGGTCAAGCGCATCAGACCACGACTTCTTTATTGATTCCTGACGCCGTGTTCGCAGACTGCTTAGGACAATCACAGGCAGATAAAAACCGATGCCGAGCCCGGCCAATGCCACAACTATGCGCATATTCGGCGACACCCTGTCGGCAAAGACGGTTGATGAATAGAGAAATGCAACGATTGCGACCACTATTGGCGTGACAAATCGCACACCAAGAAATGTCACTAGCTGGCGCTCGCTTCGCATTCCCGCCTGACGCAAAAGGTCCCTCGTGGTTTCGGCCTGGAAAATGCTGCGCAGATTAAGCGCCTCTACAATTTGCGAAACGAAGCTGCCCTTCGGCTTCTCGCGCAGCCTTGTTTCGCTATTTGCCATCTGGGCCTTTTGTTGAGCCCGCAGCTTTTCGCGCTCCACTGAAACTCCCTTTATGCGAGCGCTGAGCCTGTCTGTCGCCAGATATGGAGAAGCAATTGTAAGAGCTGTGCCAAAGACGGCAAAGGCCACCAGAATAGAGAAAACAACTTCTACTCTCATAAGTTCGATGATAAAATTCATCATTTGGAAAATTGTCCCGGGCTATATGTCAACATTTATCATTTTCCGCATAACCAGAATTCCGGTTCCCATCCAAAAAGCACTGACGGCCAAGAGAATGTTGCCAATATCCGTATTGAACATTGGACTCAAATAACCGGGATTCATGAATGTCAATCCCGCCATGATAACGAAGGGGAGCGAGCCGATAATCGCAGCCGAAGATTTCGCCTCCTGGCTGACTGCCCTGATTTTGGCCTTCATTTTTTTCCGGTCACGAAGGACCTTGGACAGGTTGTTAAGAGCCTCTGACAAATTGCCGCCTGTCTTTGCCTGAATGGACATCACGATGGCGAGGAAGTTGACTTCTGGCAGGGGCATCCGCTCGACCATGCGTTCAACGCCCTGATCAACAGATATGCCTACTCGTTGCCCCTCGACAATTTCCAGAAACTCCGGGCCAACGGGCGGACCCGATTCGTTGGCGATAACCCGCATTGCGTCGGTTACTGGAAGGCCCGACTTCAAGCCTCGGACCATCACATCGATCGCATCGGCGAAATCATTGAGAAATATGTTCTGTCTGCGTGTACGCAGGTAACTGATAATCCATCTCGGGAGGCCAAAGGCGCCAACAACACCTGTTCCCGCTGATACGTAAATTGGCAGGCCAAAAACCAGAGGTGCTATCGCAAAGCCGACGCCAACAATTATTGAAATGATCCAGAATGTGCGAACTGTGATGTCCAACCCAGTTTGGGCGATCATGGTGCGCAGATTGACACGTTTCTTCCGTTGTTTTTCGCGCTCGGCAACCTGGTTCAATGATTCCTGAATTTGCTTGCGGCGCGAATCCTTGGGATCTTCCATCAAACGAGAACGAAGCGACTGTCTCGGTACTGCTTTGGTTCCCGTTGTCGCAGCTTGTATACGTCTTGATGCAGCCGAGCCCGCCAGCATTGGATAGAGTATTGCCAAGGCAAGCCCGCCGACGGCGACCGCAACCATAAAAATGAATGCGATCTGCGTTATATCCTGGCCAAAAAACATAGTTGCGTCGATCCTTCATTAACATGCCCGACTGGCCGCCAGGCAAACTTACAAGACGTTAGTCCCTGTCGTTCCGCGATTCCGCTTGCTCCAGCGCTTCTGCCAGGCGCCGTTCTTCGTTGTAGTAGCGCGCACGGTCCCAGAAGTGGGGTTTGGCAATACCTGTGGACCTATGGCGGCCGACGATTTTTCCATTGGCGTCCTCACCAACCATCTCATATACAAAGAGATCCTGTGTGATGACCACTTCACCTTCCATGCCAACGACTTCGGTGACATGCGTAATGCGACGGGAACCATCACGCAGGCGCGCGGCCTGAATTACCACGTCAATGGAGCCACAAATCATCTCGCGGATTGTCTTTGATGGCAGCGAGTAGCCACCCATGGTGATCATTGACTCAAGTCGTGAAAGCGCTTCGCGTGGCGTGTTGGCGTGGAGTGTTCCCATTGAACCGTCGTGGCCGGTGTTCATGGCTTGCAGGAGATCGAACGCCTCAGGCCCGCGGACCTCGCCGACGATGATTCTTTCAGGGCGCATACGCAGGCAGTTTTTGACAAGATCGCGCATGGTGATCGAGCCTTCACCCTCCAGATTGGGCGGCCGGGTTTCAAGCCTCACGACGTGGGGCTGCTGCAGCTGAAGTTCCGCGGCGTCCTCGCAGGTGATGATGCGCTCATCATGATCAATGTGACCCGTCATGCAGTTCAACAAGGTTGTCTTGCCGGAACCCGTGCCGCCCGAAATCAGCACGTTGCACCGCACACGCCCGATAATTTCAAGGATCGTCGCGCCTTCCGGCGTAATGGAACCGAATTTAACCAAGTCAGACAGCTTGAGGCGGTCCTTTTTGAACTTACGAATTGTGAGGCACGGGCCATCAATCGCGAGCGGGCCCACAATGACGTTCACGCGGGAGCCGTCTGGCAAACGCGCGTCGCATATGGGGCTTGCTTCGTCGACACGCCTGCCTACCTGGCTCACGATCCGCTGACAGATGTTCAGAAGCTGCCCATTGTCGCGGAAACGCACGCCAGTTTGCTGCATCTTGCCGCCGACTTCGATGAAGGTGAGGTTGGCGCCATTCACCATGATATCGGATATGTCGTCGCGCGCGAGAAGCGGCTCCAATGGGCCATAACCCAAAACGTCGTTGCAGATATCCTCGAGCAGTTCCTCCTGCTCGGCAATCGACATCACGACATCCTTGAGCGTGATGATTTCGTTGACGATATCGCGGATTTCATCGCGCGCCGCATCGCGGTCAAGCTGACCGAGCTGGGTGAGATCGATGGCATCAATGAGGGCGTTGAATATCGCGCTCTTGATGTCATAATAGCTTTCAGATTTGCGCACCGCCTGAACGGGGTCAGGCGCTCTCGCCCTTGGCGGCGCAGCGGGTGCGGCTGTACGACGTGCCTGCGCGGCTGCGGAGGCATTGAGATCAGGAATATGACCAAGCGCCCCTGTTCCCATTTGCTCGCCGTTCGCAGCGAGAGGATGAGCGGCAGGCGCGAAGGGTTTTTGTTCCTGTCCAGCGTCGCTTCTTTTGCCAAACATTATTTCTTCCTCAACGTCGGAAACTTCTGGAACAAGGACGAAAGCCCAGACTTGACCGCTTTTCCGCCTTTATCGGTACCCAGCAGAACTTGTGTGAATGCGGCAAGCAGCTCAGCAGATTTGGATTTGGGGGCAACTTCGAACAACATCTGGCCATTGCTTTGCGCCGCTCCAAATGACTGGGGGTCATGGGGGATCACCAGCGAGGGGGCAATTCCGACCGCCTTGGCAAACTCAGCCGCCGGAATCTCCGGGCGCTTCGGCATGCCAACCTGATTGAGGATCAACCTCGGCGCCTCATCATTGGTCCTGGAGACTTTGAGAAGATCGATGATGTTTTTTGTATTTCTCAAACTCGCCAATTCCGGCGTTGAGGTGATCACAACCTCATCAGCATTCAGCAATGTGTGCTTGATCCATGGCGCCCACATATTTGGCACATCGACGATAACGCTTGGAACGCTGTTCCTGATGACACTCAGAATTGTTTCAATCGACGATGCATCGATGGAAACATCCCGGTCAACACCACCTGGCCCGTTCAAGAGGCTGAGCTTGTCACCCAGCTTTGTCAACATGCGGTCAAGCAATGTCGCGTCAATACGATCAGGCTGACCCAAGGCATCAAGCATGCCGCCGGAGGCATCCTGGTTGAAATTCAGACCCGCTGTGCCGAAGGCAAGATCAAGATCCGTAATGACAGTTTCAAGCCCGAAGTTGTTTGACATCGCCCAGGCGATATGGTGGGCAATCGTGCTCGATCCGACGCCGCCCTTTGCACCGACGAATGCGATAATGCGGCCCAGCGGCTTGGCCTTTGGATCCTGAAAAAGGCTGGCGATTGTTTCGATCAATTGCATCTGGCCGATGGGCGCCACCAAATATTCGCTGACGCCCTGCCGGATGAGCTCACGATAGAGAATGACATCGTTGAGGTGTCCGATGACGATGACCTTGGTCGTTGGCTGACAGACCTGGGCGAGTTGACCCAGCTCCAGCAGAATGCCTTCCCTTGAGCTATGGGACTCGACAACAAGAACGTTTGGAGTGGGTTGCGTTTGATAGACCTGAACCGCCGCCAATATCCCACCGAGCTGAATAGTGACGTGGGCCCGCGCCATGCGCCGGTCCATCGCCGCTGACTGCAATGTCTCAGCGGTTTGCTGATTGTCGCAGAAAGTGTGGATGTTGATGCGCGGCACCTGGGCCACAGGAAACTCCGTGGGTTCTGGCATCGCGTTTGTTGCTGTCGCTGCGTTGATCATTTTGTCGACCTATTCCAAATTCTTGTGCGTCGCTTCTCGGCTTGGTTATCGTATGCTCAGTAAGGTGCAATCGCCCTGACTCCAGGTGTCCGGGTGCTGGCGAGTGCCGGCGTTGTTGCGCGCGGAACTTCAAAGTCTTGTGGATTCACAACCATGGCGGCAATGTTGTTTTGTATCGAACATCCAAAATTCTGGGGCGTTTCATTGGTTGTCGTGTTGGCCCAATCGGATGACCAATCGCCACACTCCTTGGTTACCGCTAAGCTTCGTGAGTAGACAATCTGCACTGGTGCCTTCGAGGACGCTGGATAGGTTCCCTGTACAATCATGCGGGGAGAAATTCCGTTCTTCACCATGATCTGATAGGTTTCCTTCGCGACGCGACTTGAAGCGCCGCCACCCGAGGGCCGCTTGACCACGAATTTTGATACGCTGGAATTGGACGCAGACCGCGCGAATGCCGCAATTGCGTTTATCTGGGAAGGCTGCAAAGTTCCACGCTTTGAGGAAATCTCCAGCTTCACTGGCGCGTTAGTGACCGCGATCGGATACATTTCATAATGCGTGGACGGCACAAACTGGTCTTCGAGCGCAAGTTCCCCGCCCGAACAACCTGCAAGGACTGAAGATACTGCCAGAACCACTGCCAATTTCGTAGCGGTAGATATTAAACTTTTCTTACACATGTAACTCTCCGCTGACATTTATTCTACGATGAAGCCGACGTTGCCGTGATACACACCATCGGGATTGTTCCCCGGCGTGCCATATATCTTGTTCAACCTGCCCAAAAGAATCGTCTGCCGGTCAGTTGGTGTATTAAAATGATCTGCAGGTGTTGCGAGTTGTCTTTCTGCAACTGAGCCGACGAGATAGGGCGTGACGATTACGACCAGTTCAGTCTGGTTCTGCGTGAAGTCACGGCTGCGGAAAAGCGCGCCTAAAATTGGGAGCTTTTTCAGCCCTGGTGTTCCATCTATGGATTGTCTGGTTGTATCCTTGATAAGGCCAGCCAGCATCATTGAACCACCACTCGGAAGCTCGACGACTGTTTGTGCGCTACGCGAGTCAAAAGTAGGATTTCCGTTCAATTCAGGACCGATATCACTGACGTCTGTATTGATCGTCAGGTTAATTCGCCCCTCCGTGAGCACCACTGGAGTAAAGCCAAGCGCGACACCAAAATCCCTGTATTCAGTGCTACATGATTGATTGGGAACTTGACCGGTACAGGTAAGAATCGGCACTTGGCCGCCAGCGCGGAAAGTGGCGGCCTTTCCCGAGACCGCAGTAAGATTTGGCTCCGCCAGGGTTTTAAGAACGCCATCCGATTCCATGGCGCGAATGATGCCTGTAACACTGTTGCTGCCACTCGTGTACGTGGCGTCAACTATGTCATTGCCCACCAGGCTACTGGGGCTTGCAAGGTTTAGTGCCAAACTTCCAAATTGCAGCAGCGCCTGCAGATCCACTCCTAATTGTTTCAGCACACTGCGCTGAATTTCAACAATGCGCACTTTCAGCATTACCTGGTCTTCACCAGCAATCCTGATTGTATTTATAATTCTTGATTCCGCTAGGCCGCCAGCTATGTTTGAGCTTAGAAAACTACCCGCGACATCCTCGGCGGTTTTGGCCTCGGTCGCATTGGCAGCGGTTCCGCCCAGCACCACATTTTCGTTGACCGTGTCAACCGTGATCTTTGTTCCAGGGATAGTTCTCTTCAGAAGTTTTTTCAGGGCGAGGGTGTCAACGGCGACTTCCAGGTCAAGATTTAGAATCTGGTTGCCCTTTTCATCAAAGAATAAAATGTTGGACTGACCAACCGACCGCGCAAAGAGATACGCTGTGTTTTTGGAGCGTATTATCGCGTCAACGACAGCAGGATTGCCAACAACGAGATCTTGCGCGTTGCCCGGAAGGCGAATCGCAACGGACTTGTTCAACCCAATACGGAGATGGCTGCTGTCGTTCTCAATAACAGCCTGCTCGGCTGTTCCATCAACTATATCCAAATCGCTGGCAGCAACAGTGCTTGCCCCCGGCATTGACGTCAATGCAAGCGTGCAACTCATGAGCGCCACCAACTTGAGGTTCTTTAGAAATTTGCCACTTGCTGGCAGATCTATTTTGTCAAACAACATAATTTTGCGCCTCAACGATTGGATGTATAGGATTCAAAGCCGTAGCGAACAAAGAGACGTTCACGCCCCCGCGATTTATTGCTGTCGTCGCCATAACCTTCTGATAATTTGGGGCCCTCGATAACCATGCTCTTGCCGTCATTTTCCGCAATCGAACGCAAGGCAAGCGAAATGTCGCCTTGCGATTCGATCATGGCGATTATCTCCGTTTGATATGGGTCAAGTTCCAAGGTGGCGGTCTTGCCCTCGGCCACCGTGGCAGTGTCACCCTCTGTCGCCTGCCGGTAAGTTTGATTTATGGCCAGCACCCGCACATTTGTGAGCACCGTTTCAGTCACGATGGTTTTGACCTTTGTGCGCTCGTCCTCGACCGTCTTGGTCAAAAGAACGTCAACGCGATCATCGGGCAGAATAAAGCCGCCGGCGCTCGTATGGGGCGAGATCTTGACTGAAATCGCGCGCATGCCCTTTGGCAAAATCGCGCTCATGAAGCCGGACTGGCCGGGAAGAACAAGCTTCTTCTCCATGAGGGTCTCGCCCTCATAGATCGCAATCCTGGCCCGGGCTTGAACATAGGCTTCCCTGGCGTCGGGCTTTTCCTCACGGGTAATCATGGGCTCCGAGACATTCTCGAGCGGCCATGCTTTCCACACCGCTGTTCCATCAGCAAAGCGTTCGCCCATAAGGACATCCGTTGATGCAACCAGAACGTCAACCGTTTTTGACTCTTTCACTTCAACGGTTTCTGTTGCAGGCTTCGCACCAATGAAGCCCTTGGCCATAAAGCCAGCTACTATTGCCGAGCCTGCCGCAAGCCCCAACATAACAATGCGCATCTTACTCATTTTTGTCTTACCTTTACCCCGCGCACTTGGCGCCTGTTACTGCTTCGACTTTCGTACAGATTAGTCAAATTTAGGTTAATGCCGGATAATTTAGTTTTAGATTGTTAACCATGCGACGCCATCCACCATGTGTTCGGAAATGCCAGGATCGCGCCGATCGCAAAGGCGTAGCCGTAAGGAATCTTGGGGCGCAGCTTCGCCACTTTGCCGGAGAATGGGCCTTGATGAATTTCCAGACTCATGGAGATTCTGCTCCATATGACAACGACAAGCGCCAGCGCGCCTCCGGCAATTACGGTCAGCGCCAAAAATGGCCCAACCTGCGAAGGTCCAAACCATATTCCCGCCGCAGCGAGCAACTTTGCATCTCCGCCACCAAATATGTTTATTGAAAACAGCAGAAATCCTATGACAAAGAGGATGACGCAGGCCAGAAAGTGCAGGCCAAAAACTTCAAGTGGCATTCCGGTCACCCAGGCCAGCGGAAAAAACGCCAGAAAGATCGCCTGGTTCAGCCAATTGGGAATGCGCAGAGTTAAGGCGTCACCGGTGCCGGCAATGATCATCAAGGCCGGAAAGAGAGATACTGACAAATACTGCACCATGTTGCCTCAGGATTCTTGTCGAGAAATGCGAACAGCTATTGTCACCAGCTTCACATGCCCCTCGTAAAGAAGAGGTTAACCCTGTTCATAAAGCCGGGGTTCACACCTTGAAACAAATGGAAAAAAAAAGAACCACCGGAATTGATCCGGTGGTTCCTGTCCTGGAATTCCTGTGATGCGCCGTCAGTGACGGCGCATCGCTCTGGAATTAAGGGGTAAGAGCGGTGGCGATTGCGCCGAACAATGCAGTAATCTGCGCACCTACGAGTGGCGCAGCGGCAACGAGCACGAGACCAATGCCAGCGGCGATCAGACCATATTCAATTGCGGTCGCGCCGGATTCGTCCTTGATAAAACGCACAAACTTATTCATTTAATTCTCCGTGTTATATAACAGCACCTGGCTCCTCAACAACGGAGCTTCATGCGCCGTCTCTGTGAACCGTGAGCTGAGAATAGACTGCAGATATTAACGCCAAGTAAAACTCACCAATCATCTTAATAATTGTTGTAACTATCGTCTATTTGGTTACTAAGTAAATAAATAATCTCATACAATTATATAAAATGTCCAATATAACTAAATATATTACTGTATAAATATGATATATATTACTTTCTTTTATATATTTTCCAATAATATTTCTTTTTTTATCATTATATACTTTCGGAACCAAATAGAGCGTTAGAGGATATTTGGCTGCAAATTTTGGAAACCTCGGATTATTCAAAATACTTATTTTCGTAACCGAAGATTCACCATTCCGGTGCAGATTGTCAAAAATCCACGAATTCGAAATTCGCCAGAAGCAGAGGATACTCTCAAAATGTTTTACACGATGCGACTCACTTTAACCGCGCTAACGATTTCGTTGTTCGCAAGCCAGACGGCCCTTGCAGAGGGGGCGATAACTATAAAGACTGACCAAACACAAATAATTTCTGTATCCAGCAGCCCTGGCACTGTCATTACGGGCAACCCGAGCATCGCGGATGTGACAGTTCACGGAAACAATGTATTCCTGCATGGCCGCGCCTTTGGAACGACCAATCTTATTGTGTTAGGCAAAACCGGCGAACAACTCCTGTCGACGGAGGTCACGGTGGCAAATGGCGCGGCCAATACCGCCGCGATGTTCTCACCCGGTGGCGGAGATTTTGGTGGTATCCGGCGAGTTTCATATGTTTGCGCTCCGCTGTGCGAAGCAGCCATGCAGCCAGGCGACCCGCTTGTATACACGCAAGAACTTGTCAAATCCAACTCCAAAAAATCTGATTTGGCGACAGGGAAGACGAGTGCCGCATCTGAGAACGACTAGTAATTCATTTTCGGTTCAGCTTTTGAGATTGAGGACATCGCGATTGCGGTGTCCTTTTTTATTGTCTCTGTGTAAGATCGCGACATAGGGGGTCGTGTTTGGAAATCACCGTCTTTCTGGCCGTCTTGGCTGCTGCTTTCATGCACGCGAGCTGGAACCTGCTGGTGAAGCTGAAGCTTGACCGGTTTCTTTCCATATTTTTGCTGCAGACACTTATGGGCATCATGGGTGTTGGAATGCTGCTGGTATTTGCGTGGCCATCGCCCGCCAGCCTGCCCTATGCGTTCATTTCTGGCGTGCTGCATACGGGTTACAACACCTTTCTGGCACGCAGTTACAAGCATGGCGACCTGAGCCAGGTTTATCCGATCGCGCGGGGCACCGCTCCCCTTCTCACGCTTCTCATCACATGGTTTGCAGCGCACGAACAAATTGGCGTTGTTACAGCCCTTGGCATTGGCGTTCTGGTGGCAGGCATTTGGCTCATTGCCTTTGGCAAGTCGGAAGCCCTGCGGCTTGACAGCAAATCGCTGTTCTTCGCCCTGGGGACGTCGTGTTTCATCGCGGCCTATACGGTTGTGGATGGCCTGGGCGGGCGGGCATCCGGCGCTCCATCGGGCTATACCGCCGCTGTCTTCATTCTCGATGCCGTGTTCCTATTTGCTTACGGCATATATGTGCGGGGGCCCGGCATATTGAAAGCGGTGGCGCCCTTCTGGAAAAGCGGCGTAATGGGCGCGCTGCTATCGGCGGCGTCTTACTGGATCGTGATCTGGGCGATGACGGAAGCGCCCATCGCAGCCGTCGCGGCACTTCGGGAAACCAGCATCCTGTTTGTCATCCTGATGTCGGCCCGCTACCTGAAAGAAAACATGACAGCGGCCAGAGTCGCAGGCGGCATACTGGTTGTGCTGGGAGCGGTGGCCCTTCGCATGTCATGACTCGAGAAGGTGGCTCACATTTTTATCGGCCAAGCCACGGGAAACGGCGTCGGAAAAAACTTTTTCGACCGCGCTGGCGAGTTGGCTTGCCGCGCCGAATTCCATGGCAAACTCCATGAAGTAACCGATATCCTTGGAGGCGTTGGCGGCCGCGAATTTGTAGCCTTCAAAGTCGCCTTCGAGTGCCGGGGCCACCATTTTCCGCAACACGCCTGAGTTTCCCGAGCCATTGAGCATCGCCTCATAGAGATCGCGCCAATCAATATCAGCCTTGCGAGCGGTGGCAAATGCTTCGGCCACGAGGGCGATCATTCCGGTGACCAGATAATTTGAAATCAGCTTGGCCGCATGGCCGGAACCGACGGGGCCCATATGGCGGACAGTACTGGCGAAGCATGAGAGCAGCGGCTTTATTGCTTCGAAGGTTTGCTGATCCGCGCCGCAGAAAACGCCAAGTTCGGCCAAGGCCGCCTGTTCCGGCCCGCCCGTCATCGGGGCGTCGGCGTAGCCAATTCCGAGCTCGGCCAGTTCGCCGGCCAATTGGCGTGTCGCCACCGGCCTGGATGTTCCCGAATCAATGATGATCCGCCCCCGCCGCAGTCCGGGCTTCAGGGCGGAAATTGTGTCCCTGACAATTTCCGAGGTAGAGAGGCATAGAAAAATGACGTCGCTGTTCAACGCCATTTCCTGCAGGCTTCCTGCTTCTGATGCGCCTTTCGAAACCAGGTCCTCGATGGGCGCGCGATTGCGGTGGGCGATGATGGAGACGTGGCGGCCATTTTTCAGCAGGTTCGCTGCCATGCCATGGCCCATCAGGCCAGCCCCTATGAAACCAATCCGCATGCTTGCCTCCCTGTCCACCTGTGCTAGACCCTACCCAAAATTGGAGCAGGTTTCATCATGGCTTTGCATAAGAATTTCATCAATGGCGAATGGGTTGAAGGCGTTGACGCCAAAGCCAACATCAACCCCTCAGATCTCACAGATGTTGTCGGCGAATTTTCACATGCCGACAGGAAGCAGACTGAGGCCGCCATGGCTGCGGCGCAGGCAGCGTTTTCCGGCTGGTCGGCCACGACGCCACAACAGCGGGCCGATATTCTGGAAGCGACGGGCGCAGAACTGCTGGCGCGGCGGGATGAGATTGGCCGCCTGCTGTCGCGGGAAGAAGGAAAACCCCTGGCAAACGGCATCGCCGAAACCACACGCGCCGCCCAGATTTTCAAGTTCTACGCCCAGGAAGCCCTGCGCATTGAGGGCCGTTCACTGGCTTCTGTTCGGGCGGGCGTTGATGTCACCATCACCCGCGAGCCCCTGGGTGTGGTTGGAATCATCTGCCCATGGAATTTTCCGATTGCCATTCCGGCCTGGAAAGTTGCCCCAGCGCTGGCCTATGGAAACACTGTTGTGCTGAAGCCTGCCGATCTGGTTCCAGCTTCATGTTGGGCGCTGGTTGAAATTCTTTCGCGCGCCGGCTTGCCCAAGGGCGTTCTCAACCTGGTCATGGGGCGCGGCTCGGTTGTGGGACAGACGCTGTTGGAATCGCGCAGCGTGAATGCCGTTTCATTCACCGGCTCGGTTGAAACGGGCGCGAAGGTGGCGATGGCTTGTTCCGCGCGGGGCGCCAAGTATCAATTGGAGATGGGTGGCAAGAATCCCCTCATCGTTCTGGAGGACGCCAATATTGATGCGGCGGTTGCGGCCTCGATTGACGGCGCCTTCTATCAGACCGGGCAGCGCTGCACGGCTTCCTCGCGGCTTATTGTGCACAGCAAGGTTCATGATGCTTATGTGGAGAAGATGGTCAATGCCATGAAGGCCCTCAAGGTTGACCACGCGCTGAAAGACGGCACACAGATCGGTCCCGTCATAGACGAGGCGCAGATGGCGCAGGACGAGAAATATATCGGCATTGGCCGTGACGAGGGCGGCGAGCTGGCCTGGGGTGGCGAACGGCTGAACCGCGATACCAAGGGGCATTTCCTGTCGCCTGCCCTTATTGTGAACACGAAAAACGACATGCGCATCAACCGCGAAGAAGTGTTTGGGCCGGTTGCTTCGGTCATCAAGGTTGAAAGCTATGATGAGGCGCTGGCGGTCGCCAATGACACGGCGTTTGGCCTGTCTTCAGGCATTTTCACGACGTCGCTGAAATACGCAACGGACTTCCGCAAGAAATCGGCCGCCGGCATGGTGATGGTCAATCTACCAACGGCGGGAGTGGACTATCATGTGCCGTTTGGCGGGCGGAAGGGCTCGAGCTATGGGGCGCGGGAACAGGGAACCCATGCGGCTGAATTCTACACAACCATCAAGACGGCTTACACACTTGCAGGTTGATCTCACCCACGCCTTCAATGCGGGCTGAAAGGGCGTCGCCAATCTGAACCGGGCCAACGCCTTGTGGCGTGCCTGTAAAGATAATGTCGCCGGCATGAAGCTCGAAGAGTTTCGAGAGTTCGGAGATAATTTCCGGCACGTTCCAGATCATTTCGGAAATATTGGAGTTCTGCCGTTGACCGCCATTGACCAACAGGGAAATGCCTGCGCGCTGCAGAATTCCGATTTCCGCAGCGGGTGTGACTTCACTGACCGGGGCGGAATGATCGAAAGCCTTCGCCACCTCCCAGGGCCGCCCCGCCTGCTTGGCTTCGGCCTGAAGATCCCGGCGCGTCATGTCGATGCCAACGGCGTAACCATAGATGTGCTGGTTTGCTGCGCTTGGCGGAATGTCCTTGCCGCCAGACTGCAAAGCGACAACGAGTTCCACTTCGTGGTGGACGTTGGAACTTCCTGATGGATAGGGAAAATTGCCATCCAGCACCAGGACATCGGCAGGTTTCTGGAAAAAGAACGGCGGCTCGCGGCCCGGCGTTCCCCCCATTTCGACGACATGATCATTGTAATTGCGGCCCACACAATAAATGCGGCGCACGGGAAAACCCAGTTTTGTCCCTTTGACTGGAATACTCGCCTGCCGGGGCGAGGCGATGACGTAACTCATATCAATTCAATGTCGCGGTAACGGAACAGCTTGCGTGTAGCTTCGGCTGAACCGTTGAAATCAATGGCCTTGCAGGCGTTCTCGATCACCAGTGTTTCAAAGCCAAGACTTTTCGCATCCTCGGCCGAATAGCGGACGCAGTAATCAAAAGCCAGTCCGGCAAGATAGACTTTCTTAAAACCGCGCTCTTTAAAATAACCAGCGAGTCCAGTCGGGGTTTTATGGTCGTTTTCAAAGAAAGCTGAATAGGAGTCGATTTCCCTGCGAAAACCCTTGCGAATGACAAGTTCTGTTTGTGGAATATTCAGGCCCTTGTGCAGGGCGGCGCCGGGTTTGTTTTGAACACAGTGGTCGGGCCAGAGGGTTTGTGGACCGTAGGGCAAATCAATTTGTGAAAAGGCTTCCCTGCCCTTGTGGGATGAGGCAAAGGAGAGGTGCCCCGGGGGGTGCCAGTCCTGGGTCAGCACGACGTGCCTGAAATCCTTGGCGATCTCGTTGATGAGCGGCACCACATCGTCGCCTCCGGGCACCGCAAGGCTTCCGCCCGCGCAAAAATCATTCTGCACATCTATCACCAGCAGAACATCAGCATCCACGTTATCCACAATCACCTCACTCAAGCAACGACGCCGCACAACCCTTGAAGGCGGGATAGCGATCAACAATAACATAAACCGGAATGGGCTTCATGACATCGGCGATCTTGCCCTTGTCTTCGAATATCTCGCGGAATCCGCCTTCTTGCAATTTTTCAACAATGGACGGCGCTATGCCGCCAGCAAGGTAAACACCGCCACGCGCTTGCAGCAGCATGGCGGCATCACCAGCGATGCGCGCCAGCCATGTGATGAAGTGATCGAGGGTTTTCGCAGCATGGGCATCCTGGCCAGAAAGCGCTGCCTGAATGACGGCTTCAGGAGACCCGGCGCTGCCTTTGGGGAACAGCGACTTGTACATCAGATAGAGTCCGCCGCCGCTGATGGCGTCTTCCGTGGTGAAAGTGACGCCCGGCCGCCGCATGGTTTCTCGCAAGTCAAACTCGTCCTGGGTTTCAGTTGGCAATGTAATGTGGCCCACCTCGCAGGGAAGCGCCATCCAGCCACCTGTTGGCAGGGGCGCCAAGGCCGCCATGCCGAGGCCGGTTCCCGGGCCAATGACAATTTTCAGCTTGGAGCTGGCTGAAGCCTGGCCGCCAATTTGCACGAGGTCATCGCCTTGCAAATGGGGCAGCGATAGCGCCAGAGCTTCATAGTCATTCAGCAGGCGGATGCGTTTCGCGGCGGCGGCGGCCCGCAAGCTTTCAGCCGAAAAAGTCCAGTCACGGTTGGTGAGCGTGATTTGCTCGCGGTCAACGGGGGCCGCAACCGCGATGGCCAACGCCGATAGCGAAGCAATGCCGCGATTGCGCAAATACTGCTGAATGGCCGCTTCCAAAGAGTTGAAGCTATCGTTTTTCAGGGACTCCATGTCCCTGACCGCCATGGAGCCCTGCTCCACCAGCCCAAAGCGGGAGTTTGTTCCGCCGATATCGCCTACGAGAGAAAAATCAGTCATCACTTGCCTTTTCTCTCAACTGCCACGGCGGGGCTTTTTGGGCAAGAGTTCTGTGGAACTGGCGATTCGGGGGAAGTTGGTCTAGGAAGCCTCCCAACACCAACCAGTTGAGATTTCCGTGACCCATCAAATAGCCTCGGAAGTTGCGCGCAGGCGCACTTTTGCCATCATTTCCCATCCCGACGCCGGCAAGACGACACTCACCGAAAAGCTGTTGCTATTTGGCGGCGCCATTCAATTGGCGGGCCAGGTGCGCGCCAAGGGAGACCGGCGCCGCACCCGTTCGGACTGGATGTCGATTGAGCGGGCGCGCGGCATTTCCGTTGTCACATCCGTCATGACTTTCGAATACAATGATCGCGTTTTCAATCTTCTGGATACGCCGGGCCACGAAGACTTTTCCGAGGACACCTACCGGACACTCACGGCGGTTGACGCGGCCGTCATGGTTATCGACGGAGCCAAGGGCATTGAAGCGCGCACCCGCAAGCTATTCGAGATTTGCCGCTTGCGCGATATTCCGATCATCACCTTCATCAACAAGATGGACCGCGAGACCCGGGAGCCCCTGGACATTCTGGACGAGATCGAAAAGGGACTGGCGCTGACCGTCGCGCCCATGGTTTGGCCCATCGGGCTGGGGCGCGCCTTTGCCGGCACCTATGACCTCAATACGCCGCGGGTTCGCAGGCTGGACGCGGATCCAGCAGGACAGACTGTGAGCGGTCCTGATGATCCACTCATGGCGACGCTTCTCACGCCGCCGCAGCTTGCGGCATGGCGCGATGAAATGGAACTGGTGCGCGATCTTTGCCACAGCTTTGACCGGAAGTCCTTTCTTGAGGGGCATTTGTCGCCGGTGCTTTTTGGTTCCGCTTTGAGGAATTTTGGCGTTCGTGATTTGCTTGATACCTTGATCGCACACGCGCCGCCGCCGCGTGACCAGCAGGCGCGACAGCGCGTTGTTCACGCAGGCGAAGACAAGATGACTGGAATTGTTTTCAAAATACAGGCCAACATGGATCCCAATCACCGGGATCGCATCGCCTTCATGCGGTTGGCATCCGGCAAACTGACTCGCGGCATGCGGGTTAAAATTGTGCGGACGGGCAAAACCCTGGCGCTCAATGCGCCGCAATTTTTCTTTGCGCAGGATCGTTCGCTTGCCGAGGAAGCCTTTGCCGGCGATGTGGTGGGCATTCCAAACCATGGCGTTTTGCGGATTGGTGATACGTTGACGGAAGGCGAGGACATTGTGTTCACCGGCGTTCCCAGTTTCGCGCCGGAAATCTTGCGGCGCGTGAAGCTTGGTGATCCGATGAAGGCCAAGAAACTCCGCAGCGCTTTGGAGGAACTGGCCGAAGAGGGCGTGGTGCAGCTGTTCATCCCGGTTGATGGCTCCGCAGCCGTTGTGGGCGTGGTGGGGGCCTTGCAGCTGGACGTGCTGGCAGACCGGCTAGCCAATGAATACGGCGTGCCGGTTGAATTTGAAACGAC
>JANMHO010000016.1:0-11379 GCA_031375195.1 Rhodobiaceae bacterium | reverse complement strand
TTGGGATTTTTCCTTCGATCTCAACGTCAAGGCGCATTACCGCATGATCAAGGCCTATCTGCCGGGCATGCTGGCCAAGGCACACGGCAATGTCATCAACATCGCGTCCGTTGCCTCCTCGATCAAGGGCGCGCCGAACCGGTTTGCCTATGGAGCCAGCAAGGCGGCCATCATTGGAATGACAAAGGCGCTGGCGGTGGATTTTGTGGCCAAAGGCATACGCTGCAATGCGATTTGCCCCGGCACGGTGGAAACGCCGTCGCTTTATGACCGGATGCGGGCGCAAGGGGATTTTGAGAAAGCCAAGGCGGCCTTCATCGCCCGCCAGCCCATGGGGCGCCTGGCGCAACCGGAAGAAATGGGGAAATTGGTGGTTTATCTCGCCAGCGACGACTCGGACTTCATGACCGGGCAGGCGCTTGTCATTGATGGCGGCTGGTCTCTGTGACGCCGCTTGGCAAGGGCATATATTCCGCATAGGATAGTTTTTTAACGCCCAGTCAAGAGGCGGCGAGAGGGAGAAGTTTGATTGGCAGTTTCACCTGCGAGTGGCCGTAAAGCGGCCATTGAAGCGAGGGGTGTCTGGAAAGTGTTTCAGGGTGCTGGCCAGGATTTGGTCAAGGCGCTGGACACGGTTTCAGTCACCATTCTTGAAAACGAGTTTTTCACGCTTTTAGGCCCGTCGGGATGTGGCAAGACCACGCTGCTGCGGCTGATCGCCGGGTTTGATTTTCCGACTGAAGGCGAGATTTTGCTTTACGGCGAAAATATCGCGCCGCTGCCCCCCTACAAACGTCCCGTAAACACCGTATTTCAAAGCTACGCCTTGTTTCCTCACATGACGGTTGCGCAAAACATTGGTTTCGGATTGGAAATGCTGGGAAAGCCCAGGGCCGAAATTGACGCGCGGGTCGCCGAAATGCTGCGGCTGGTGAAGATGGAAGAATTGCGCGACCGCAAGACCAGCCAGATTTCCGGCGGCCAGCAACAGCGCGTGGCACTGGCGCGGGCACTGGCGCCCCGACCCAAGGTCTTGCTGCTGGACGAGCCGCTGTCGGCGCTTGACTACAAGCTGCGCAAGGACATGCAGATTGAATTGAAGCGGCTGCAGCACGAGACGGGCATCACGTTCATCTTTGTGACCCATGACCAGGAAGAAGCGCTCACCATGTCGGACCGGATCGCGGTCATGTCGAAGGGGCGGATCCTGCAGGTTGGCTCCCCCCACGATATTTATGACCGGCCATCGGAAAGATTCGTGGCGGATTTCATTGGCGACACGAATTTCCTCGCAGGCGTGGTTCAAAGCTTTGCGAAAGGCAGGGCTCAGGTCAAACTCACGGGGGGAGTGGTGGTTGACGCCATGGTGCCAGAGGGATTTACGCCGTCAGGCAAGGTCACGGTCGTGGTGCGGCCTGAACATGCGCAGCTTGCGACCAGCGGCAAGGGCTTGAAGGGCGTTCTCGAAAATGTCGTCTATTTCGGCACAGACACGCATTTTCATGTGCAGTTGAGCGACGGCGGCAAATTCACTGTGCGGCAGCAGAACAGCCGGGGCGGGGTTGCCGATTTTGTGGAGGGCGACAAGGTTGCAATCGAACTTGAAACCAACGCGGCTCAGGTTCTGAAGGACTGACCATGCGGAGCGCGAACGAAGCCGCTGAAGCCGCCGAACGCCTGGATGTCCAGCGGCGCTTGTGGCTGTCGGCGCCGGCGCTCGCCATCATTTTTTGCGCAGCACTTGGGCCATTGCTGGTTGTTCTCACCTACACATTCCTCACCAAGGGCGACTATGGCGGGGTGAAGTGGATATTCTCCACGGACGCGTGGTTCAGCGTGTTTTTTGAGCGCGACATGTTTGATGACACGCTGAGTTTCGCTGACGCCCATGTTTCAATCCTGTGGCGCTCGGTGAAGCTCTCGCTGTTCACGACCGCGCTGGCCCTGCTGTTTGGCTTTCCGACGGCCTATTTCATCGCGACGCGGGCGGAGAACCGGCGCGACATCTGGCTGTTCCTCATCACCATTCCGTTCTGGACGAACCTTCTCATCCGTACCTTCGCGATGATGGAGGTTATCCGCAACGAAGGCATCATCAATTCGGGACTGATTTTGCTGGGCGTGATTGAAACGCCCATCCAGATCATGTTCACCGACACGGCGATCATGATGGGCATGCTCTATGTCTATCTGCCGCTCATGGTTTTGCCGCTTTATGCCAGCATGGAAAAGCTGGATTTCCGCTTGATCGAAGCGGGCTATGATCTCTATGCAACCAGATTGCAGGTCTTGTGGCGGGTTATCATTCCGCTGGTGAAGCCCGGCATCATCGCCGGTTCCATTCTGGTGTTTGTGCCGTCGATTGGCGCCTACGTGACGCCCCGCGTGCTGGGCGGCGGCAAGAACCTGATGCTTGGCAATCTCATAGACCTGCAATTCGGCCAGGGCCGCAATTGGCCGCTGGGCTCGGCGCTTTCAATCACGCTGATGCTGATCGTCATGATGGCGATGCTGGTCTATGTGCGGCAGGCTTCGAAGGGAGCGGGCAGCCATGGCTAGCATTTCGCGCTTCCAGGTCAAGCGGCAGACGGGATTCGGCGTTATCGCGGCGGTGTGTTTTGTGATGCTCTATGCGCCGCTGGCCACGTTGATTTTCTATTCCTTCAATGCGGGAACATCGGTTGCCATCTGGGAAGGGTTTTCGTGGCGCTGGTATGAGGCGGCCTGGAACAATGAGCAGATCAAGGAAGTATCGCTGCGTTCACTCTTGATTGCCGTCATCGCAGCAACAGTTTCAACGATCGCCGCCACCATGGCGGCGCTGGCAACCACACGCACGCGGCAGTATCGCGGGATCACCGCCATTTATGCGGCCATCAACGCGCCGCTGATGGTGCCGGAAATTGTGACGGCCGTGGCGCTTCTCATCACGTTCGCCAGCATCAAGGTCGCCACTGGCTATACGGGGCTTGGCTATTTGCTGGCGGCGCATTCGGCCTTCTGCATTCCCTTCGCCTATCTGCCGGTGCGGGCACGGCTTGAAAGCATGGACCTGACACTGGAGCGGGCGGCGGCCGATCTCTATGCCACCCCGTGGAACGGGTTTCGCCATATCACATTCCCGCTGCTGTGGCCCGGCATCATCGCCGGCTTCATGCTGGCCTTTGTCATATCCCTCGACGATGTGGTGATCACCGAATTTGTCAAGTCCGCCGGACAGGACACTTTGCCAACCTACATGCTCGGCCAGCTCCGGCGCGTCGTTACACCGGAGATCAACGCGATCTCAACCGCCTTCTTCCTGCTGTCGGTCGGGATTGTCACATTGTTCTTTTTCATGAACCGGAAAAGAGCTTAGTTTTCGAAGTAACCTTGAAAGGAAGCATTATGATGAAACTTAAACTGATTGGCGCCGCACTCGGCGCACTGATGGTCGCGATGGCGGTGCCAGCGGCGGCTGAAGGCGAGCTTAATATTTTCAACTGGGGCGATTACACCAGCCCGGAAATGATCAAGAAATTCGAGGAGAAATACAGCATCAAGGTCACAGTGACCGATTATGATTCAAACGACACGGCGCTGGCCAAGGTGCGGGCCGGCGGCCATGGCTTCGATATCGTCGTGCCTTCGGCCAGCTTCATACCCATCTGGATCGGCGAGGGCCTGCTGCTGGAAACCCGTCCCGACCAGATGGAAAACTTCAAGAATGTCGATCCCAAATGGGTGGACGTGCCGTTTGATCCGGGCCGGCACTATACGGTGCCCTGGCAATGGGGCACCAACGGCATGCTGGTCAACACTAAATTCTACAAAGGCGATCCCAATACCTCAGCCATCTTTCTCGACACGCCGGACGAGTTGAAAGGCAAGGTCAATGTCGTGCCGGAGATGGCCGAGATCATGCAACTCGCCATCAAATATGTCGGCGGCGAGACGTGCACCGGCGACAAGGACATCCTCAAGAAGGTGCGGGATAAGCTGATGGCCGCCAAGGCCAACTGGATCTCAATGGATTATTCAAACCCGGAAAAATATGCGAAAGAGGACCTGGCCGCTGGCGTCAACTGGAATGGCTGGTCATTGCGAGCGCGGATGCAGAATCCGGCGCTTGTCTACGGGTTCCCCAAGGAGGGCTACCCAATCTTCATGGACAATGTCTCGGTGCTGAAAGACGCCAAGAACGTCGAGAACGCCAAGCTGTTCCAGAATTTCATCATGGACCCGGAAAACGCCGCCATGATCTCGGCCTTCGCGCGCTATGCCAATGGCATCAAGGGCTCCGAAAAATACATGCCCGCCGACATGGCGACGGCGCCCGAGGTGAATATTCCGGAAGATATTCTCGCCAGGGGCGAGTTGCTCCTCGCCTGCCCGCCAGAAGTGACGGAGCTCTACACCAAGATCTGGACCGAGTTGCAGAAGTAAGGTCCGCACCGCCGGCCTCTGCGGGAAACCGCCGGGGCCTGTCAATTTTTGCTTATGGATTTGCTATTCTGAAAAAAGGAGAATGAAAAAATGAAGAAAACACTGTCGATCGCTTCCGCTGGCATTGCGCTGGCCCTTTCATCGGGCTCAGCGCTGGCTGCGGGCGAGCTCAACATCTTCAACTGGGGCAATTACACCAGTCCGGAGATGATCAAGAAATTCGAGGAGAAATATCAAGTCAAGGTGACGATCACCGACTATGATTCCAATGACACGGCGCTGGCGAAAGTCAGGGTTGGCGGCCATGGCTTTGATATGGCGGTGCCATCGGGCAATTACCTGCCAGTGTGGATCAGCGAAGGGCTGGCCCTGGAGGCGCGGCCCGACCAGATGGAGAACTTCAAGAACATGGACCCCAGGTGGATTGAGGTGCCCTATGATATTGGCAGGCATTATTCAATTCCGTGGCAATGGGGCACGGTTGGCGTGGCTGTCAACACCAAGGCCTATGGCGGCGATATCAACAGCTGGGCCATTGTCTTCGATCCACCGGCAGAGCTGAAGGGAAAGATCAACATTGTTCCCGAAATGAACGACATGATGTATGCGGCCATCAAGTACAATGGCGGCGAACAATGCACCGGCGACAAGGAGGTTCTCAAGAAAGCACGGGATACGCTGATGGCGGCCAAGCCCAACTGGATGTCGATGGAATATACCACCATTGAACCCATGGCAAAAGGCGATTTCCTGGCGACGAGCGACTGGAACGGCTCGGTTTTCCGCCAGCGCTTGCAAAATCCCGACATCAAGTATGGCTATCCCAAGGAAGGCACGCTCATCTGGTCTGACACGCTTGTCATCCTGAAAGATGCCAAGAATGTCGAGAACGCCAAGCTTTTCATGAATTTCATGATGGATCCGGAAAGCGCTGGCATGCTTTCAACCTTTGCCCGCTATGCCAACGGCATCAAGGGATCGGAAGCCTTCATGCCCGCCGACATGAAGGATGCGCCGGAGATCACTATTCCCGCCAGCATGGAAGACGCCACGGATTACTCGGTGGCATGTCCTCCCGATGTGCAGGAGATGTACACAAAAATCTGGACGGAGATGTTGAAGTAATTTGACGCGCAACGCCCCGGCGGGAAACTGCCGGGGCATTTTTCATTTGGGAGGGGTGCGATGCCGTCATACAGGAACAGCGATGTGAGGCTGCCGATCATGCGGGGCTCGCCTCCGGCGCTGGCGCCACCCAGAATGGATTGGGACAGGGGGCCGTGGAACCGCTGGACGTTCCAGCACATCCGCGAAATCCTGCCGACGGCGGAGGTGTGGCGCGGGCGCGGGGCTGTGCGGGAATTGCCGCGTTCGGAAACTGATCTTGACGGGCTGGCGGTGGTTGACAGCGCTGGCGCGCCCACGACGCTTGCGGGCCTTCTGGATGAGACGTACACGGATGGATTTCTGATTATCAGGAATGGCGTTATCGCCTATGAAAGATATTTCAATGGCATGACAGAGCGCACACTGCATCTTTCGCAATCGGTGGGAAAGTCCCTTGTGGCAGCAGTTGCCGGTATTCTGGCGGGGCGGGGCGTGCTGGATGTCAACGCGCCGGTCACGCAATACCTGCCGCCGCTGGCGCAAACCGCATGGCGGGGCGCCACGCTGCAGCAAGTTCTCGACATGACGACGGGGGTGCGCTTCGATGAGGCCTACACCAATCCCTATTCGGGCGCTGGGATGCTGGATGTGGCCAGCGGGTGGAAGCCCATTCCACCTGACAGCGACCCCGCCTTCAAATGGCCGATGCATATCTGGGAATTGATCATCTCGCTCACTGAAACTGACCGGCCGCATGGCGGCTGGTTTCACTATCGCTCCATCGAAACCGATGTGCTGGCGTTTTGCATGGAACGGGTGACGGGCAAGCGCCTGCCGCAGCTTGTCTCGGAAGAGCTGTGGCAAAAGATGGGCGCGGAGGAGAGCGCGTGCTTCACGGTGGATAGCGCCGGCTATGGGCTCGCTGACGGCGGACTGAATGCGACGCTTCGCGATTATGGCCGCTTTGGCCAACTGATGCTTGAGGGCGGCGGTGGCGTTATTCCGCCGCACTGGATTGAAGCCACCCGCACCGGCGATCATTCCATATTTGGCGATCCCTATACATTGTCGTTGCCGCAAGGGGCTTACAAGAACCAGTTCTGGATTGAAGATCCCAGGTCGCGTTCCATCATGTGCCGGGGGGTTTTCGGGCAGCTGATTTACATGAACTGGGACACCAACATGGTGGCGGTGAAGCTTTCGAGCTGGCCGGATTTTCTGAATGTTCCCTATAATGTTGCAACACTTGCGGCGCTTCATTCAATTGGAAAGGCGCTTGGCTGATCAGAGCTGCGACGTAATCCCCGGCAGTTTCAATCCCTGCTCCCTGGCGCAGTCAATGGCGATCTGGTAGCCGGCATCGGCGTGGCGCATGACGCCGGTGGCGTTCCAGAGAACGCGCTCCAATCTTCTTGCCGCATCATCGGTGCCGTCGGCGACGACCATGCCGGAATGCTGGGACAAATTCGGTGACAGGACTGCACCCCTTGAATGAGACACGGTAATTTCGATTACAGGTAATCCGGTAGTTCGGCAATTCAAGCGCGAATTGCGTATTGAATGTAAAGAGAAGACAGTTTACACATAGGGATTGCGCGTTTGCACTCAACAGCAATCTCCGGAGGTTCCAATGAAGCGCTTCACTTACGCCGCAATCGCTATTGGCTTGCTTTCCTCCGCTGCCTCGTCTGCTCAAGTCGAATGGCGGGGCGGCCTGTGCATCACCGCCCAAACGCCTGTCTGTGCTGATGACGGCTGGGCAGTTGGTCAGTGCTACTTGTTGCGGTACTTGCCAGCCAACATCGGCGACAATGGTAACAAGACCCGGCTCACCTTCTTGGCTCAGCATTTTGCGGAACAATTCACGCTGGATCCCGGCAACCTAGTTGGCACGACCTTTCAAGCGGTTCAGGGCACTTCGATAGGCCGGTTCGGATTCCAGTCTCCTGTGACAATGAGAATTTGGCCGCAGTCTCCGCAATCTCCCACCGAGACAACGCGTTCAATAACGCTGCAAACGCGAATTAGGGACATCAGCGGTTTGATTGGGTGTGATATAGATTTTCAAGGTGCCGCAGTTCTCATGCCGGCACCGGCACCATAGCGAAAAGACTAGGAATTACAATGAATTACCGTGGCAGGACCTTCTTTGCCCAGTTGATATGGTCCAGGTTTGGCGGTGCTCTCTTTGGCGTTGCGCTTCCCGCAAACCGGTGATAGCGCCTACGGCGAAATTTCCGGGGCGTGTGAAACGTGAGGGCAGCCATCGATTCGGGGGCCGGAAATTCGGAGCTGGTCACCGCTTTGCTGTCCGCGTCAGACCACGCTCGGTAAATTCAATCCTTGTTCCCTGGCGCAGTCAATCGCGATCTGGTAGCCGGCATCGGCGTGGCGCATGACGCCGGTTGCGGGGTCGTTCCAGAGGACGCGCTCCAATCTTCTTGCCGCATCATCAGTGCCGTCGGCGACGACCACCATGCCGGAATGCTGGGAGTAGCCGATGCCGACGCCGCCGCCGTGGTGGATGGAGACCCAGGTGGCGCCTGACGCCGTGTTGAGCAACGCATTGAGCAGGGGCCAATCGGAAACCGTATCGGAGCCATCGAGCATGGCTTCGGTTTCGCGGTTGGGGGAGGCGACGGAGCCCGAGTCCAGATGATCGCGGCCGATGACGATGGGGGCCTCAACTTCACCATTCCTGACCATTTCATTGAAGGCCAATCCCAATCGGTGACGCTGGCCGAGGCCCACCCAGCAGATGCGGGCGGGCAGGCCCTGAAAGGCAATGCGCTCACGCGCCATGTCGAGCCAATGGTGGAGGTGCCTGTCGTCGGGGATGAGTTCCTTGACGCGTTGGTCGGTTTTGTAAATGTCTTCCGGATTGCCGGAGAGGGCGGCCCAGCGGAAGGGGCCAATGCCCCGGCAAAACAACGGGCGGATGTAGGCAGGCACAAAGCCCGGAAAGGCGAAGGCGTCCTTCAGGCCCATTTCGAGGGCCATCTGCCGGATATTGTTGCCGTAATCCAAAGTGGGAACACCGGCCCGGTGAAAATCCAGCATGGCCTGCACATGGACTTTCATTGAGGCCATGCTGGCTGCCTTGACTTCCTGCGGATGGGTGGCGCGTTTTTCCTCCCATTCAGCGAGCGACCAGCCGGCGGGCAGATAGCCATTCACCGGATCGTGGGCGGAGGTTTGATCGGTGACAGCGTCGGGGCGGATGCCGCGTTTCACCAATTCAGGCAGGATTTCCGCCGCATTGCCGAGAACGCCGACAGAAATTGGCTTGGCGGATTTTTTGATGATGTCCAGCGCCGCATCAATGCTTGGCGCGCTGGTGTCGAGGTAGCGGGTGCGCAGGCGCATTTCGATGCGGGACGGCTGGCATTCTATTGCGATCATGGAAGCGCCTGCCATGGTGGCCGCCAGGGGTTGGGCGCCACCCATGCCGCCCAGGCCTGCGGTTAAAAACCATTTTCCCTTGAGATTGCCGCCGTAGTGCTTGCGGCCCACTTCGGCGAAGGTTTCATAGGTGCCCTGCACGATGCCCTGGGTGCCGATGTAGATCCATGATCCGGCGGTCATCTGGCCATACATCATCAGGCCCTTTTTATCGAGCTCATTGAAGTGATCCCAATTGCCCCAGTGGGGCACGATGTTGGAATTGGCGATTAGAACGCGGGGCGCGTCCTTGTGGGTTTTGAATATGCCGACAGGCTTTCCCGATTGCACCAAGAGGGTTTCATCATCTGCGAGCGAGCGGAGGCCGGCCACGATCCTGTCATAGGCCTCCCAGTTGCGCGCCGCGCGGCCAATGCCGCCGTAGACCACCAGCTCCTCCGGGCGTTCGGCCACGTCGGCGTCGAGATTATTCATCAGCATGCGCAGCGGCGCTTCGGTGAGCCATGACCTGGCGGAGATTTTCGGGCCGGTCGGGGACTTTATGCTGCGGGTATTGTCGAGGCGAGTGTTCATAGGGGTTTTCCTGAGGCGTTGGTTTTATAACGGCTGTGAAGCGAATAGCGGTTGGCGGGATAGATGAGGGTTGCGACGGTGACCACCTCGCCCTTGCTCCAGCTGCGGCGATGCAGCGCCAGGCAAGGTTCGTGGGCAGCAATGCGCAGAAGCCGCTGCTGGCCGGGATTGGGCATCAGGGCCTGGACGGAGTGTTCGAGTTCATCGACGGGCACATTGTTCAAGAGATAGGCTGTGGGGGTTTGCCGGTTGAAGTTCTGAATCAGGAAGTCTGGCGCCACGGCGGGATTGACCCAGCGGTATTCGATCTGGACCGGGATGCTGTTCTCCTCGTGGACGATGATCACATGAAAAACGGGCCGGGGGGCCTTCCATTCGAATTCCTCCGACAGGGTCTGGCTGGCGGTGATTTTTTCGCGCGTGATGGTGTGGGAGGTATGACGGTGGCCGCGGGCCTTGATTTCCTCGGCGATGTTGCGGAGTTCCAGCAGGCTGGCGCGGGCGGTCTGTTCTTTCACAAAGGTTCCGACACCGGGCACGCGGGCGAGATAGCCATCGTCGGCCAGCTCCCGCAGCGCCCGATTGGCGGTCATGCGGCTGATGCCGAAGCTTTCGACAAGTTCGTTTTCGGAAGGAACACGGCTTCCCGGCGCCCAGGCGCCGGAATTTATGTTGCCCATGATGTGGTCTTTCACCTGGGCATAGAGGGGCTGCATGATGTTCATGGGAGCTGGCCCCGCGCCACCTGGCCATTTCTGATGACGGCTTTCAGGGGATTGAAGCCCAGGGGGTAACTCAGGTCGCCGGGGCGTTCGACGTCCCACAGGGCGAGATCGGCCCTTTGACCAACGGCGATGGTGCCGCGATCAGTGAGGCCGAGGGCGCGGGCGGCGTTGGCGGTGGCTCCAAGAAGGGCCTCTTCGGGAGTGAGGCCGAACAGCACGCAAGCCATGTTCATGGCGGTGAGGATGGAATGGACGGGCGAGGAGCCGGGATTGAGGTCCGTGGCGACGGCGATGGGAACCTTGTGCTGGCGCAGTTCGGCCACGGGCGGGGCCTGCTTTTCGCGGAGATAGTAGTAGGCGCCAGGCAGGAGAACCGCGACCGTGCCGGACGCCGCAATAGATTCGACTCCTTCCCTATCGAGGTATTCGATGTGATCGACGGACATGGCGCCATATCTGGCAGCGAGTTTCGCGCCGCCGAGATTTGAGAGCTGCTCGGCGTGGAGCTTGATGGGGATATTGAGGGATTTTGCAGCTTTGAAAACACTTTCGGTTTCATCGACGGAAAAGGCGATGCCTTCGCAGAACGCGTCCACGGCATCGACCAGGCCTTCGGCGGCGGCTTTGGCAAGCGCGCTATTGCAGACTAAATCCAAGTATTCACTGTGGTTTTCCTGGAATTCCGGGGGAAATGTGTGGGCGCCGAGGAAGGTGGTTTTGACATCGACGGGGCGAAGCGTGGCGAGCTTGCGGGCGACGCGGAGCATTTTCAGTTCGGTGTCGACATCGAGACCATAGCCGGATTTGATTTCGATGGTGGTGATGCCTTCAGCCAATATGGAGTCGAGCCGCTGCAATGCGGATTTCAGAAGCTCGGCCTCTGAGGTTTCGCGGGTGGCGCGCACGGTGGACATGATGCCTCCGCCTGCCTTGGCAATATCCGCATAAGCCACGCCATTGAGACGCATTTCAAATTCATGGGCGCGATTGCCGCCATAGACCAGATGGGTGTGGCAATCGATGAGGCCGGGGGTGAGCAGCTTGCCGCCGCAATCATGGATAGCTTTTGCCGTCGGCGCCGCATTGGCCGGGCCGACCCACTCGATCATTCCGTGTTGAGTCAATACACTGCCATTTTCAATCGGGC